>JAXDOO010000206.1:0-6272 GCA_034668865.1 Alphaproteobacteria bacterium | reverse complement strand
CATCACGATACCGATATTCACCGGCGCGGAATACATCTGTCTGCTTAGATAATCGCTTATGAATATCATCACCCCGATCGCGAAAACTACGTAGGCAATTATTCGCATCCAAGCGGATGCTGTTTTTGGTGATGTCATATAAGTTTCCTTGTTGGTACGCAGCATTGACCACGGCACCTAGCGTCGAAAGGTATCTTATCGCGCCGCCTTCGAGTCCTTGCTTGCGGATGTAATGGCTTGCACGATCACGGCGACAGCAGCACCCGGTTTCAACCCGCTCTCGCGCGCCAGCGTCCGCCACGTGAAAAAGCTGAGGGCCAGCCGTAGCAACGCGCGCTGTTTCGCGTTGAGCTTTGCACCGAGCACTTCGCCACAGACCGCCATGGGCGGTCCGAATCGCAACTCTGTGACCTCTCGCGTCAGCGCGTGATATTCGGCATCGCGCAGCACGGATGCGACCAGGTTGGCGTTGCGCTCGTACCAGTCATAAATCGCGCGCAGGCCGACGCGCAGCCGCTCGCTGGGATTCTCGATCGCCCGCCATGGCTCGGCGTCCGGCAATGGGTCGCGCTCAAGAGCCAGCCCCGAACAAGCAAGATGTAGGCTCCGGTCATCGGGAAAATGGGCATAGAAGGTATGCCTCTGCACCCCGGCCCGTTCCGCCACCATACTGACGGTAGTGCGGGCGGGCCCGATGCTGCCATGCAGGTCGACCGCGGCTTCGACAATCCGTCGCCTGGTATCTGCCTGCTGGTCGGCGCGGCGCTTGAGCGTGTAAGTCCGGGTCATATTATTTAACTGCACTCCTGTGTGTAATCAATATTGACAGGCCCGCGAAATTTGGGTACACAAGCTTGTACCATGAATATGGGACGGCGTCCAGGGCCCGACCAGCAGGGGTCGCCTTAGTGAAAACCAACGCTGAGCAAATGGAGGAAAGTCATGGAAACCAGGATCGACGAAATCGCCACCGACATCTATCGGCTCTCAACCTTCGTGCCGGACATCGCGCCCCCAGCCGGCTTCACCTTCAACCAGTTCCTTATTCTGGGAGATGCGCCCTTACTGTTCCACACCGGCCCCCGGCAGATGTTCCCGCTCGTCCGTTCGGCGGTCAGTCGTCTTATTCCGCCGGAACGGCTGCGCTGGATCACCTTCGGCCATTATGAGGCTGACGAGTGTGGCGCGATGAATGAGTGGCTGGCGGTCGCGCCGCAAGCCGAAGTGGCGCACGGACAGACCGGATGCCTGGTCTCGCTGAACGACATGGCCGATCGCAAACCTCGCGTACTGCACGACGGTGAAACGATCGACCTTGGAAATGGCAAGCGAGTCCGCTACCTCGACACGCCGCATATCCCCCATGGCTGGGAGGCTGGGGTTCTTTACGAGGAGACCACCGAGACCTTGCTGTGCGGCGACCTGTTTACCCAGCTCGGCAACGGACCTGCATTGACGGAGAGCGATATCGTTGGGCCCGCGATCGCCGCCGAAGACCTGTTCAAATATTCCAGCTTGAACCCTGGCATGGGCCCGACGATTCGCCGGCTTGCGAAACTCGCGCCGCGCACGCTGGCACTCATGCACGGGCCATCCTTTTCCGGCGACGGCACGGCCGCGCTCCGCGCCCTGGCTGACAATTACGACCACCGTGTGCGGAACGCGATTGCCGGACCTGTATCAGGCCAGCCCGATTATGCGTACGCGCTCTAGTCCTTTTTGCGCGGGAACAGGAAGAATGGCCGCTTCGGGTCTAGCAGCCAGGTGCCGAAAACCGGCCGCGTCGGCAAGTTGCCCTCGTCCGGAGCGGGCCTGAGACAGCGCTTGTTGCAGCTAAGCTTCTCGATGGCGCGTAGCAGCGAGCCTTCTGCTTCGCATGTCTCATGCACCGCCTGTGGCGTGGAATCGAGATGCTCGGCGATGAGTTTGTCGCGCAGCCCGGCGATGGTATGGCGGCGCTCGTCGTCGGTGACCTCAATCGCGAGATCGAGCTCGGTGTCGAGCGCGGTCGAGCGGTTGTTCATGTTGGAGGAGCCAACCCGGACGAAATCGTCGTCGATGATAACGATCTTGGAATGCACGGTAACCGGACAATCCGCGTCAGGCCTCGGCACCACGGGATAATAGACACCAAGACGGCCATGGCGGTCAGCACGGCGCAAACGCTGCACGAGACGCTTCTGGTTGCCGCCCATCACAAAGCCTTCCATCTTGCTGGTGAACAGGCGGCGCACGATGATAACCAGCTCCGGGCCTTGCGGCCGCGCGAGCGACTCCTCCAGCACGTCTCCCACCCGCGGCGCGGTGAGATATTGCGCCTCCATGTAAATCGAGCGCTCCGCCGCGCTAAGCGCATCAAGCGTGAGCGTCATGCCTTCGCTGACTTCCGGCAGGCCCTGCCAGGAAGCCAAGGTGCGCACGACCGCGACTGACGTATCGGTGAAATCGGGATGCAGATCGTCCGGCCACAGATCGTGAACGGCGGTCACCGGCGGAATATCCTCGCGGATGGCACGCCGCCAGCGCTCGCGCGCCACATCGGCGACCACCAGCGCCGCTTCGCCCTCCACCCCCATCTGCACGTCATGCACCGGCGGATAAGGCACGCCATCCGGACCCTTGCGCAGTTCGTGCGTCGCCTTGTGCTCGGCGGTGTCCCAGCGGCGGATAGTGAGATCCATGCCGCCGACGAAGGCCACGGTATCGTCGACGCAGACGATCTTCTGGTGGTGCGCGCCATACAGCGGATGTTCGCGGTCGAGCCGCACCTGGATGCGCGGATGCCTTTCCCAGGGCGCGCCGAGCAACAGCGGCAGCGGGGCGCCGGGCGCATGCAGCACCGCCACGCTCCAGACCAGCACGCGGATTTGCAATTCGGGATTTTGCTCCACCAGCGCGCGCAGGAAATCGCCGAGCTTGGGACAATCCGGTTGGTTCGGCAGCAGCCTGATGCCGGCGTCGAAATCCCAGCCGATGATAATGATGGACTTGCGCGCCTTGCGCAGCACCTTCTCCAGCGCCGCGTAATAATCGGCACCGTCGATCAGCACGGCAGCGCGCTTGGCTGACGCGATGCGCCAGCAATTGCGCCCTTCTTCCAGAATCGGACGGGCGGGATTCACATGGCTCGCCCCCGCCCGGAACATTATTTGATCCAAAATCTGCCCCAGCAATCAAACAAAAGCCGATTGCATAGAACGGACGAAACCCGCGAACGGTTCCATGCAACCGGCGATTTGTCAGGCAGCCAAGGCTAAGCAGCGGCCTCCGCAGCAACGCATGACGCGCAGATCTGCTCGACATGCCGGTGATCGGTGCCGCAGCAGCCGCCCAGGATGGTCAGTTGCGGCAAGATTGCGCGCAGCTTGCGGTATTCCTGTCCGAGCTCCACTGGATTTCCGATATCGAGATCCGGCGCGACATCGAGCTCCGCATGGCTGCGCTTGGAGGAATTGGCCCGCAGGCCGCGCAGCCGGTTCAGCCAGTCGCCGCCCTTCCTCAGCTCCGCCTCGAAATGCGTGGGATGCGCGCAATTGATCATGTAATAGGCCGCCGCCTTACCGGTCTCCCAGTCGCATTGCTCGATCGCATCCTTGAGGCTCTGGCCGCTCGGCAGCTTGCCGTCGGTCTCGAGCGTGAAGGAGATGACCGCCGGTATCTGCGCGGCTTTCGCCGCCCGCACGATGCCGATCGCCTCATCGACATAATTGATGGTGAAGGCACTGGTCATGTCGGCTTCGGTGCCGGCGAAGATGCCGATCTGGAAGCTGTGATAGTCCTGCGCCTCCTTCGCCGTCATCCTGTTGTCGGCTTTGTAGCCGTCGCCGCGCGGGCCGATATTGCCGGAGATGACGATCGGCGTTTGCCTGGTCTCGTGCTTGCGCCGGAGCTCCGCCATCATCTCGATCGAGCGCCGGTTGGCTTGCGCCAATGCTTCCCGGGAGTAGCCGAGCTTGACGCCCCAATCGGGATTGGCACGCCAGGTTGCCCCTTCCAGGATAAAGCCGATGCCGGCGCGCTTGGCGAGCGCGATATAGCTCTCCTTGTAACTGCGCAGCCGCGCCACGCCCGTCTCGGACTTCAGCAGGTCGAAGCTGGCGAAATGCGGAAGCTCGATGCCATCGTGGAAGATCAGGGTGGTCTCCAGGCCGCCGTCGGTGAGGAAAAGGCGGTCCCCCAGCTGCGGCAGGTTGTTGCGGTATTTGCTCATGACGTTGGTCCTTCTTGCCCGCGCCGGGAGCGGCGCCGTGCGGCAGGACCTAAAGCTTTTCGCGCGCGGGGGTTAGCCGACTCGTGGTGCAGCCAAGCGCATTAATTTTGCGGAGCAAATTCAATGTTTTGGGCAAAGGCTACTTGGCTTATGGGTTGCGGCAAGCTGCGCGGCGCGCGTCAACTGGACTCATGGTACAGTTGGTGATGCTCGAGAAATCGCCCAAGCGTCCCAACGAGACCAAGGAGCGGCTGCTGGCGCTGGCGGAAGACGCGGTCATGGCGAAGGGTTTTGCCGCGACCTCGATCGAGGAACTGATCGCCGCCGCCGGCATCACCAAGAGCGGCTTCTTCTATCACTTCAAGGACAAGGGCGCGCTCGCCAAGGCGCTGATGCAGCGCTACCTCGCGCAGGACAAGGTTTTGCTCGATGACATCTTCCGCCGCGGCGATGAATTGAACGAAGACCCGCTGCACGGCTTCCTCGTCGGCCTGCGCCTCTTCGCCGAGCTGATGGCGAACCTGCCGGCGAATTATCCCGGCTGCCTCGCCGCCTCTTTCGCCTATCAGGACCAGCTCTTCAACAAGGAGATCCGCGCGCTGAATGCAAGCGGCATCCTCGGTTGGCGCACCCGCTTCCGCGAACGGCTGGAGCTGATCGCCAAGCACTATCCGCCCCGGCAAGAGGTGGATTTCGAAGCGCTCGGGGACATGGCGGCCACGCTGGTGGAAGGCGGGCTGGTGATGGGACGGATGCTGAAGGACCCCAGCATTCTGCCGCGACAGATTTTGCTCTACCGCGACCTGGTGCGATTTATTTTCGCGCCCGAAGCGGCGCGGTGACTTTCATTCTCGTCATTGCCGGACTTGATCCGGCAATCCATGCTTCTTCACAAGAACGATGGACGCATCGGAACTCGGGCGTGCCCGAGTTCCGCTCGTTTGGTGCGCACATCGGGTAAACCCGACGTGCGGTCAAGCCCGGGCATGACAAATTCACCTGAAACGCGCGCGTTGACACCCCCGGCCCAGTGTCTACATTAGCCCCGTTCCCAGGGGTGCCTCGCAGGAGGCTGAGATACCGACGGCCTAGCCGATGTCCGGCAAAAAGGCAGCGCGGTGACCCTTCGAACCTGATCCGGGTCATGCCGGCGAAGGGACAGGACACCATGGCGCAATCGATTTTCCTGGCGAAGCTGATCGGCCCGTTTTTCGCGATTGTCGGGCTGAGCGTGCTCGTCAACGCGTCGGCCTTCCGCGGCATCGCCAAGGAATTCCTCAGCAGCCCGGCGCTGATCTTTCTCTCCGGCATCCTGACGCTGCCGGTCGGCGTCGCCATCGTGCTCACGCATAATGTCTGGGTCGCAAACTGGCCGGTTCTGATCACCATTGTCGGCTGGCTTGGCGTGATCACCGGCGTCGCCCGCACCGTCGCCCCGCAGCGCGTCGCCGAGAGGGGCAAGACATTCGCGGCCAACCACAATTTCCCCTACATCGCAGGCGGCATCTGGTTCCTGGTCGGCGCCGTGCTCTGCTTCTTCGGCTATGTCCGCTGAATAATCTCTCGAAGGAAACCAACCCATGAACAAACCGATCCCCGCCGCCGAATTCGAGACCCCGAAGGTCACTACCGGCCCGCTGCCCGCCTCGCGGAAAATCTATTCCGTGCCGGAGGCCGCGCCCGACCTGCGCGTGCCGCTGCGCGAGATCGCCGTCTCGGATGCGAACGAGCCGCCGCTGCCGGTCTATGACACCACCGGCCGCTATACCGACCCGGACGCCGTCATCGACGTGGAGCGCGGCCTGCCGCGCATGCGCATCGAATGGGTGAAGGAGCGCGGCGGCGTGGAGGAATATCAAGGCCGTCCGATCCAGCCGGTCGACAACGGCAATGTCAGCGGCAAGCATCTGGCGCGCAATTTCCCCAACACGCCGAAACCCTGGCGCGCTTCTTCACCTCTCCCGCTTGCGGGGGAGGTCGACGAGCGAAGCTCCTCGGGAGGGGGATTTTTTGATGCGCTGAATTTATCTTCCGCCCCCTCCCCAACCTTCCCCCGCAAGCG
>JAXDOO010000205.1:0-4420 GCA_034668865.1 Alphaproteobacteria bacterium | reverse complement strand
GGCATCATCGAGGCCGCATGGTTCGAGACGCATCGCACGTAGCCAAGTTTACGCAGGCTACGCCTGCTATGGCGATGCTCCTCACCATGAGGGTTGAGAGTGGAGGATTGAGGTCAGGATTCGCGGCTCCGCCGCGCCGCGGAATGGCAAAGACCGCCGACCGGGCTTGCCGCAGCACCGCCCTTCCATGGACCCTTTTTCCCGCTGGCGTGTTGATAAGCGCGCGCACGCCCGCCGCGCCAAGGGAGTCCCATGCGCCGCCTAACCTTCGCCTTTTTCGCCGCCGCGTTAACGTTTGCGGCCGCGCCTATTCCGGCCGCCGCCAAGATCCTGATCACCGTCGACAAGACCACCCAGCAGATGACGGTGGCGGTCGACGGCGTGCGGCGCTGGCAATGGCCGGTCTCCACCGGCATGCGCGGCCACACCACCCCGAGCGGACGCTTCACCGCCTTCCGCATGGAGAAGGATCATTTCTCCAAGGAGTGGGATGACGCGCCGATGCCGCATTCCATCTTCTTCACCCCCAAGGGCCATGCCATCCACGGCAGCCTGGCGACGCGGCGGCTCGGGCAGCCGGCCTCGCACGGCTGCGTGCGGCTGGCGCCCGCCAATGCCGCAAAACTGTTCGCGCTGGTGCAGCAGCAGGGCGTGGCCAGCGCCACGGTGGTGATCACCGCCAGCGCGGCGGCGCCGCGGCCGCGCGCGCCCGAGCGCGACGTGGAGCCGGATTATGCCCCGCGGTACGAGAGCAACGGGCCGTGGGGCGTGCCGCCGGGTGGATATCAGCGCGCGCCGCAGGGCATGCCACAGGGACCTTGGGGCTGGTGAGCGCGGGCGCGCTAACTCATCCGGCGCCAAGTCATTCGGCTTAAGTCATTCGGCAGGAGGAGAGCAACGCCATGTCCATCATCCGGCTCATCCACATCAAGATCGATCCGTCCGAGGAGAAAAAGGCCGAGCAGGTCTGGAAGACGGAATGCGCGCCGCTGATGATCCAGCAGAAGGGCTGCCTGTCCGAAAAGCTGTTGCGCGGCAAGGAAGGCGGCGAGCTGATCTCCTATTCGGAATGGGAGTCGGAAGCCGACGTGGAGCGCTATCGCGACAGCGACGCTCACAAAGAGATCGTGCGGCACTCGCGCGGCCTGAAAGGCGCGCAGGCCGTGGTGAAGCTCTACGACCTGGTGAAGTAGCGGTAAGCCAGTATCGATGTAACGGTAACCGCCGCGTTATCCCGCGCCGAATTGCTCGATACTCCGCATCTCTTCAGACGAAACACCGAGCGCCATTGCGCGTTGAACATCCTACTTGTCGTGGAAACTGCGTTGAAACGACGCGGCGGTAGCGGGTTACGGCGCGCCGCTATTAACCGGGAGTAGCATCGATCATTCCAAAGTTTAGTATCGCGCACCCTGTTGTTATGAAATGGTGCCTTTAGTTTGTACGGTATTGGACAGGATAGGGTCGCAAACGCGCGCCGGCTCACGGACTGACATCCTTGGATCCCGCGCGACGCGACAGGACAGCGGCGCCGTAACTTGGCGCCCGCGCGAAAAGGCAGACGATCATGGCTCCTCCGATCGTCCAACCCTCCGCCACTCCCGGCGTGATCGGCAAGACCAGGCCGACCTTCGATATCCACGCCTTTGCCGCCGCTTACGGCGGCGTGACCGACGCCAAGATCAAACCCAAGCAGACGATCTACGCCCAGGGCGATTCGGCGGATTGCATCTTCTACATCCAGGAAGGCCGGGTTCAGCTCACCGTGGTGTCCGAGCAGGGCCGGGAAGCGGTCATCGCGATCCTGGAAGCCGGCAGTTTCTGCGGCGAGACATGCCTGGTGGGGCAGCCGCTGCACATGGCGACGGCGACGGCGATGACCAGCGTCATGACCGCTCGGCTGGACAAGGCGGCGGTGATGCGGGCGATCCACGACGACCTGGCATTCGCGGAATTCTTCGTGATGTATGTGTTGGACGAGACCGTCCGGCTGCGCGACAACCTGATCGACCACCTGTTCAATTCCAGCGAGAAGCGTTTGGCGCGCGTGCTGCTGCTGCTGGCCGATTACGGCAAGGAAGGCCGGATGGAGCAGGTGATCAACAAGGTCGACCAGCAGACGCTGGCGCAGATGGTCGGCACCACGCGTTCCCGCGTCAATTTTTTCATGAACAAATTCCGTAAACTTGGCTTCATCGAATATAACGGCCATATCAGCGTGCACAGCTCGTTGGTGAGCGTGTTGCTGCACGACCAGCCGCTCAGCGTAGTAGGCGATTCGAAATCATCGGCGGAGTGAAGCGCGCGCGCGCGATGGTGCTTTGGCGGTGGTATCGTGAGATAGTACGAAACAGTACGCGCCCGGTACGCCTGTAACCACGCACCATTTCCGTAATATCTTCCGGTTATTTCACGCCGCTTGTGCAACTTTGCACAGCGCATAATCCACCGACATGACATTTTACACTCGCGCCGGGAAGCTTCGGCGACGGGCGTGCAATCACTTTGGCCCGAGGCGAATTCGTCACGAGAGGAGGCCCTCATGCAGTCTGGAGTCATCAAACGCTCGATCGTCATCGGCGGACATAAGACCAGTGTCAGCCTGGAAGACGCCTTCTGGCACAGCCTGAAGGATATCGGCAAGGATCAACACACCACGCTTTCGACCCTGATCGCCGGCATCGACTCCCGGCGGCCGCATAACAACCTCTCCTCGGCCATCCGGCTGTTCGTGCTCGATCACTATCGCGCGCAGCTTCCCGACACGGCCGGCGATCGCGCCCATGGCGGCATGCCCGCGCCGCAAATGACGGCGTCGGCCGCAGGAGGCGAGCGGACGCATCGGTGACGGCAACGCGCCTCGCCCCCGGTGTGGCGGCACGTACGACACGTGAACCCTCGAGCATTCAGAACATCTCCGTCGTTCATCCATCGCTCCGGAGCGAACGGATGAGGCTGTCGACGCGGTTGTTGCTGGCAATGACGCTGCTGGTGCTGTTGACAGCCGGCGTGTTCGGGTCGCTGACCTATCCCGTGTTGGACGCGCCCGCCCTCGCCCTGGGGCTCGCCGCGATCCTGGGCATCCTCATTCTGGCGGTCCTGCTGGCGCATGCCTTGACGCGGACGCTCGTTCAACTGTCCGAGACCCTCGCGGTCTCCGCGCACGACGAGAACCGGCCGGCGCCGTTCCCGGCAACCGGAGAGGTCGGCATCATCGCCCGCGCCTTCGAGCGGATGACGGGCGAAATGCGCGCCCGGTCCGAAGCGCTGCTGCAGGAAATCGAACAACGGCGTTTGAGCGATACCGTATTAAAGCAATACGCCGAGCGCGAACGCTCCTACATTGCCGTCGTCGAAACGGCGAGCTATCCGGTCGTCACCAAGACGCTGGGTGGGATCATCACCGCATGGAATCCGGCAGCGGAGCGGCTCTACCAATACACGGCGGCGGAAGCGACCGGCAACAGCATCGACATGATCGTCCCGGCGGACCGGCGCGGTGAACATCTGTCGATCGTCAACAAGACGCTCAAGGGCGAGCCGATCGAGAATTTCGAGACCGTCCGCGTGGCCAAGGACGGCCGGCGCATCGACGTCTCGATCAACGTCTGCCCGGTAAAATCCGCCGCCGGAGTTCTCGCCGGGGTGGCGACGATCGCGCGCGACATCACCGCGGAAAAATTCGCCGAAGAGAAATTCCGGCTGGCGGTGGAGTCATGCCCAAGCGGCATGATGATGTCCCACCCCACCGGCCGCATCGTCATGGTCAATACCGAAATCGAGCGCCTGTTCGGCTACAGCCGCGAGGAGCTGATCGGCCAGCCGGTCAGCATGCTGATGCCGGAGCGTCTGCGCGCCCAGCATGCCCAGGAGCGGAAAGAGTTCACCGCGCGGCCGGAAACGCGCCGCATCGGCGCGGGCCGCGAATTGTTGGGCCTCCGCAAGGACGGCACCGAATTCCAGGTCGAAGTGGGCCTCAATCCCATCCACGCCCGCGAGGGCTTGCTGGTGCTCAGCGTGGTTGTCGATATCACCGAGCGCAAACGGCTGGAGCGGCTGAAGGACGAATTCGTTTCGACCGTCAGCCATGAGCTGCGCACGCCGCTGACGTCGATTTCCGGCTCGCTCAGCCTGCTCATGGGAAACGCCGCCGGCGCCCTGCCCGAGGCCGCGCGCCGCCTGCTGGCGATCGCGCATAGCAACAGCCAGCGGCTGATCCGGCTGATCAACGACATTCTCGACATCGGAAAGATGGAATCGGGACAGGTCATCTTCAATTTCAAGCGCGTCGACGTCCGATCGCTGGTGGAGCAGACGATCGAGGCCAATCGGGGATTCGCGGAAGGCTACAATGTGGGGATCCGGTTCGACCCGGCGGACGGCGCGGTGCGCGCCGACCCCGACCGGCTGGCGCAAGTGG
>JAXDOO010000204.1:0-2783 GCA_034668865.1 Alphaproteobacteria bacterium | reverse complement strand
CTCCGGAAACTTGAATTCGTTCTTGAAGACGAAATCCTCGTTGTGAAAGAGGTTGAGCATCATCGCCAGATTGTTGGTGGAAGCGAGCCGCGCGCGCTCTTGACCGCTGGAATTGAAATGCTGGTATTTGGCATTGAGCGGCAGTGCGAACAGGCTCTTCGGCCCCCATTCAAAACTGTGCTTGCGACCGTCGCTGGTTTCGACCGTGGTGCTGCCATGGCCTGAAAGCACATAGACCGCTTCTTCGTACATGTGCTTCTGGGGCGAGGTCTTTTCGGCAGGGGCGAGATCGAGGACGAAGATCGAGACGAAGTCGCCGCGTCCCTTCAGGTTGACGATGCCGCCGTCCACGCCGAAGCGGGCCCACGGCTTGGTTTCGGCCTTGAGCAGATCGACGCCGAAATCCTCGGTGATGGGGACCCCTTCCTTCGCCGCCCAGGCGCCATAGGGATCGAGCAGCAGTTTGGGGTGCGGGATGTGTTCCATCGGCTTGTTCATTGGGTCACCTCGACATTCGATCGCAATTCAGCGATACTTAGCTCTCTAAGTTCGAGCATAGCGATTTTGCAGCCGGCTGTCGAGCTTTTCCCTGGGCCAGGATTGAACAATGAGCGCCGCTCCGGCCTCCGCCAACCCCTCGGTGACCCGCGCCATCCTGCGCCATTGGCAGGAGGCGGTGCCGAACGACCGGCTGGCGCATCTGGTCAAGCATGCGGCGAGGGGGCTCGCCCGCGCCTTGCAGATGCGCCTCACCGAACACGCGGTATCCTACGGTCATTGGACGTTCCTGCGCATCCTGTGGGAGAGCGAGGGGCTCACCCAGCGCGAGTTGAGCGCCCGGGCCGGGGTGATGGAGCCCACCACCTTTTCCGCGCTCAAGGCCATGGAGAAACGCGGCTATATCGCGCGGCGGCAAAGCCCGCATAGCCGCAAGGAAATCGACGTATATTTGACCGCGAAGGGGCGGGCCTTGAAGGCCAAGCTGGTTCCCCTGGCGGAGGACGTGAACGACGTCGCCTTGCGTGGCGTGGTTTCCGCGGACATTGCGGCGACCCGGCGGGTGCTGCTGGCGCTTGTTGAGAACCTGGCGGCGGACGAGGTTCACTCGCTCGCGACGGAGCGGCGCATTCCATCGACCCGCGAACTGTCGCGTCTGGTCAATGGATCGCGGGGGCGTCAGCCGGCCCCCGACGCCGCCCGCCGGCGAATGAAACGCACCGCGTCCAGCCGCGGAAATTGACCTCCGGACGGAACGCCGTGTGAGGGACACGATGGTTTCGACAAATTGTCGCATGCCCCGATAGGCGCCTGTGTTAGCATGCGAATTGAATTCTCCGCCTGATGTCCGCAACAAACAGCTCCATACAGGGAGGAAGGCAATGCCTCGCAACCATCGTCATCGCTTCGGCCGGCGCGCACTGCTCGCGCTTGCATTGTCGGCCGGCGTCGCCGCCATGGCCCCGCCCGCCGGCGCCCAGGATCCCGGCGCCTTCCTGAAGGGCGAGACGGTCCGCATCTATGTCGGGTTCTCGCCCGGCGGCGGTTACGACGCCTATGCGCGCATGCTGGCGCCGCATTTCGAAAAGCGTACCGGGGCCACAGTCGTGATCGAGAACCGGCCGGGCGGGCAGGGGCTGACCGCGCTCAATCAACTGGTTCGCGTCAAGCCCGACGGCCTCACCATGATGATGCTGAACGGCGAAGGCGCCGTGATGTCGCAACTGATCAAGCAGGCCGGCGTCGCCTATGACATGGCGACGGTCAGCATGCTCGGGCGCGCGCTGATCGAGCAGCACGTGCTCATCGTCGGCCCGAACATGCCGAACGACGTGCAGGGCCTCATGGGCTTAAAGCGCAAGATCAAGTTTTCAGCCACCGGCCGCACCGACAATCTCGGCGATTACGCGGCGGTGACTTGCGAGGCGCTGAAATTGGATTGCCAGATCATCACCGGATACAAGGGCAGCAAGGAAGCCGGCCTTGCGGTGATGAACGGCGAAGTCGACGCACTGGCCATTTCCGAAGGCTCGGGCGTGGAATATGCGCAGGGCGCGCGTGCCAAGGTCATCGCCACCATCGGGCATGAGCGCTCCGAACTGGCGCCCGATGTCGGACTGCTGCACGAAATCGTCAAGCTCGCACCCGAACAAAAGTGGTGGCTCGACTTCCGGCTTGGCATCAAAGCGGTTGGGCGCACCATCGTCGCCCCGCCCGGCATGCCGGCCGATCGTCTGCAATATCTTCAGCGCGTCTGGCGCGAGATTCTGACCGATCCCGCGGTGATGGCCGAAGGCGCACGCACGCAGCGTCCGTTGAAATACGAGGAGCCGGCGAAATTGCAGCAGATCGTGCGCGACCTCCTGCAGACGCTGCCGGCCGGCAAGCTCAACGATGTCAACGAAGTGCTGCTGAAGAAATATTCTTCCTAACCGCTTCGCGCTTTACCGGGGTCGTGATGTTCGAGGCCTTTCTCTCGGCCGGCGGGCAGATTATGCAGCCCGCCGTGCTTGCCGCGATGCTGCTTGCGCTGCCGATTGGTCTGATTGTCGGCCTGTTGCCGGGCATCAGCGGCATCAGCGCGCTTGCCTTCATGATTCCCTTCACCTTCGGCATGCAGCCCCTTGTGGGCCTTGCATTTCTGCTCGGGTCCTACGCGGCCTGCTCGCAGGGCGGTTCGATGACGGCCATCCTGCTCGGGGTCCCCGGGGAGGTGTCGAACGCGGCCACCGTCATGGACGGTTACCGGCTGACCAAGGCCGGTCGCGCCGGATATGCGATGGGCG
>JAXDOO010000203.1:0-2686 GCA_034668865.1 Alphaproteobacteria bacterium | reverse complement strand
GGTCACGCGCGCACGGGACGCGACATCTCGGGCGTGGATAGCAGTGGGGAATCCGCAAGCCGGCCGTCTTTTGCCACAAGACGATGAACCTTTCCGCAGTTGGGGCAGAACAGGCTGACGGGAAGCTGGCGGACGTGGGACAGGCTTTCCAGATCGGTATTGATGCCGCTGATGATATCGCGACCGGTAGACGGACATGTGAAGACCAGTGCACTCATCGGCCACTCGGCTTACAACTAAGGTTGTTCCTCATCTTGCGCGCCCGTGTCGCAGTCCGTCTGTACGTTACGCAGACAAACCCAGCCTAAATTAGCTCCGCCAAGGAAACGCCTTTCACAATTCCGTGAACTGTTGATAATACATTATTCTTGGCGGAACTTTTCTCTAGAAGCCAGACCGGCGGCGCCTCTTGCCGATGCTCAAGGGCCGCACAGCCTCACCATGAGTCGATTGTTGACAACTGCGTCCTCCAGGACGCCGACGGAACCGATTCCCGAGAAGGAAGCGCCCGCAGCCACGCTCATGCCACTCGCTGTTGAACTGAGGCATCACCGCCGGAATGCTCGGCTAGCACCAAGCCCGCATTTTCGCCGTAACCGCGCGCAAACTTCCACAGCCGTGCAAAAAGCGTGATATCGCTTTGCGTTCCCCTCTCCTTATATACCCCACCTTAGCCCGGGCCCGACCATGCGCCGCCTCTGGAATTTCCTAATCGTTGTGATTTCGCTGGGTGCCGCCGAGCCCGTTCCGGCGCAGCCGGGCAGCGGCCTGACCCTGCGTGTCGACTGGGAGGTGAAGAACCGCTTCCGTCTGTTCCGCAACGAAGCCGATTTTCAGCGCCATCTGGCGGCGTATCGCGGCGACGGCATTCTGGCGGCCGAGGGGCGGCTCGAGCAGCGCAGCGACGGGCGCGGATGGGCGCGCGACATGGTCGACCGGCTTTGCGTCAATGGCACCGGCCGGCTGACTGAAACCTGCCAGCGCGACGGCGCGCGCGAATCCTATCTGGCGCCGACAGATCACCGCATCGGCGCGACACTGGCCGGCATGGTGCCGCCCGGCTCGCGCTGCGTCTGGAATTTCGACGACGGTACGATCCCACCGCAGGAGGTCACGGCCGACTGCGGCGAGGAGGTGCGGCTGCGCGTGCGCTATGGCAAGCCAACCATCGCGAGCGTCGGCATCACGGCTCCGGACGGCAGCATCCAGCAGGCGGCGACCGAGATCGTGGTGCGGGATTTTCTGATCGCGGGGCTCGGGGACTCCATTGCCGCGGGCGAAGGCAACCCCGATAAGCCCGTTGCGCTCTCCGATATCGGCTTCTGCTTTCGCGATTTCCTCGGCGGCCCCGGAAGCCAGTATTATCGACCCGGGCGCGCGCAGTTTCCCGGCGACAAGAGCTGCGGCACCGCCACGGGCGAATCCAAAGCCGACGCATTGCGGGAATGGCAACGCCACGCCGCCGGTTGGATGAGCGCCGCCTGCCATCGCTCCATGTATGGCTATCAGATGCGAGCGGCACTCGAACTGGCAGTGGAAAATCCGCACGCCGCGGTGACGTTCATCCCGCTCGCCTGCGCTGGCGCCACGATCGAACGCGGGCTGCTTGCATCCCAGCGCATCCGCGAATGTCCGCCGGCCGCGCGCGCGAGCTGCGCGGGCACCACACCCGGCCAGATTGCGCAGCTCACTGAATTGCTGGCGCAGGCGCAGAAGCAGCAACCGGATCGCAAGCTCGATCTCCTCCTGCTCACAGTGGGTGCCAACGACATCCAGTTTTCTGGTTTGGTCGCCGATGTAATCATCGAACAAGGCGCCGAACGCGTGCTGTTCAACCGTGGTGGCATCATCGCCACGCCGGACGATGCCGCGAAGATCGCCGATGTTGAATTACCCGGCGCCTTCGCCAAGCTGCGCGCCGCGCTCAAGCCGTTGGTGGGACCCAATCTCGGCCGCGTGGTCTTCGTCACCTACGGCTATCTCGGGCTTGCGCCGGACGGCACACCTTGCCCCGGCGGCCGCGACGGTTTCGACGTGCATCCCGCCTTCAACCCGGACGGCAGCCGGCTGCGCCGGGTGGCGAATTTGTTCACTGAAAAATTCTTGCCGAAGGTCAAATCGCTCGCGGCCTGCGAAGGCAGCACCCTTTGCAGTCAGCCGCTAACGGACCGCATGACCTTCGTGGATGCCCACCAGCGCGCCTTCGAGGCGCATGGCTTTTGCGCGCGCTCGGACAGCGATCCGGTTTTTGACCGGCGATGTTTCTCGGCCACCGGCGAGAGCTTCGAGAGCGACATCGTCCAGGCGGCAAACTCGCCCCTTACCTGTGGGGTGAAGCCGAGCGAGTTCCGCCCCTATGCCTCGCGCGCGCGCTGGGTGCGTACGGCAAATGACAGCTATTTCACCGCCATGACCTATCCGGACGGATTCCCCGCGGTGTTACAGCCGGCCGATATCCATGACGCGATCTGGGGGATTCTCAGTGCGGTCTATGGCGGGGCGATCCATCCTACCGCCGAAGGCCATGCCGCCATGGCCGACGCGGCCCTGCCCGCCATGCGCAGCCTGCTGGAAATAACGCCACTGCCGGCAGTGACCGCGAAACCGCTGCCGCCGGTGCAGTAGTCACGCTCGTCGCGAAAATCTGAAAGCCCGGCCGCCGAAGGGGCCGGGCTCATTCAGTACG
>JAXDOO010000202.1:0-5909 GCA_034668865.1 Alphaproteobacteria bacterium | reverse complement strand
CCGATCGACTATCAGGATCTCTATTACTATTCGGCGCCGAAGAAGAATCCGCTGCGCTCGCTCGACGAGGTCGATCCGGAAATCCTCAAGACCTATGAGAAGCTCGGCATTCCGCTGCGGGAGCAGGAAATCCTCGCCGGCGTCGAGCGGCCGGACGGCACGCGCTCGCGCGTGGCGGTGGACGCCGTATTCGATTCCGTCTCGGTGGCGACGACCTTCCAGAAGGAGCTGAAGCAGGCCGGCGTGATCTTTATGCCGATTTCTGAGGCCTTGCAGAAGCACCCGGATCTGGTGCGGCAATATATCGGCACGGTGGTGCCGAGCACCGACAATTTCTTCGCCACGCTGAATTCGGCGGTGTTCTCCGACGGCTCTTTTGTCTATGTGCCGCCGGGCGTGCGTTGCCCGATGGAGCTGTCGACCTATTTCCGCATCAATGAAAAGAATACCGGCCAGTTCGAGCGTACGCTGATCATCGCCGACAAGGGCTCATACGTGAGCTACCTGGAAGGCTGCACCGCACCCTCGCGCGACGAAAACCAGCTGCATGCCGCTGTGGTCGAACTGATCGCCCTCGACGATGCCGAGATCAAATATTCCACCATTCAGAACTGGTACCCCGGCGACAAGGAAGGCAAGGGCGGCGTCTACAACTTCGTCACCAAGCGCGGCGAATGCCGTGGTGCGCGCTCGAAAATTTCCTGGACGCAGCTGGAGACCGGCTCCGCCATCACCTGGAAATATCCGAGCTGCATCCTGCGCGGCGACGATTCGCGTGGCGAGTTCTATTCCATCGCCATTTCCAATGGCCGCCAGCAGGTCGATAGCGGCACCAAGATGTGGCACTTCGGCAAGAATACGACCAGCCGCATCATTTCCAAGGGCATCGCCGCGGGCCAATCGGACAATACTTACCGCGGACTGGTGACCACGAGCCGCGGCGCCACCGGTGCGCGCAATTTCACCAACTGCGACTCGCTATTGATCGGCGACAAGTGCGGCGCGCATACCGTGCCCTATATCGAGTGCAAGAACTCGAAGACGGTGTTCGAGCACGAAGCCACCACCTCGAAGATTTCCGAGGACATCCTGTTCTATTGCCGCCAGCGCGGGCTTTCGGCGGAAGAAGCGGTGGCGCTCGTGGTCAACGGCTTCGTCAAGGACGTGCTGCAGCAGTTTCCGATGGAATTCGCCGTCGAGGCGCAGAAGCTGATCTCGATCTCGCTCGAAGGAAGCGTCGGCTAGGTGCGGCATGGACAAAGACCTGGACCAGATGTCGCGCGGGCAGCTTGTTGCCGAGGTTAAACGGCTTCGGGGCGGGATCCGCGGGCATCGCGATAGCAGCGGACAGGACTTGTGCTGGCATCATCCGGCGCTGTGGAGCCTGCTTCCGGAGAAATCCGATCCGCTGCCGCAAGTGCCATCGTGGCCGGAATTCATGGCGGGCTGCGTGAGATATCGCCAGTCGCTGGACATTAAATGACCGAAGGTCGGACAAGGTAGTTGAAGTTATGGCGTTGCTTGAAATCAAGAACCTGCATGCCGAAGTAGACGGCAAGAAGATCCTGAACGGGATCGATCTCGTGGTCGAGCAGGGCCAGTTGCATGCGATCATGGGTCCGAACGGCTCGGGCAAGTCGACGCTGTCCTATGTGCTGGCCGGCAAGCCCGGCTACACGGTGACCGAAGGTCAGGTACTGCTCGACGGCGAGGATCTTCTGGCGATGGAGCCGGACGAGCGTGCCGCCAGGGGCGTCTTCCTCGCGTTCCAATATCCGCTGGAAATCCCCGGCGTCGCTTCCATGACCTTCCTGCGTACCGCGCTCAATGCCCAGCGCAAGCGCCGCGGCGAGCCGGAGCTCTCCACCCCGGAATTCATCAAGCGGGTGCGCGAGGTCGCGGGCAAGCTGGAGATCGAGCAGGAGATGCTGCGCCGCGCCGTCAATGTCGGCTTTTCCGGCGGAGAGAAAAAGCGCAACGAGATTTTGCAGATGACAATGCTCGAGCCGCGGCTGGCGATCATGGACGAGACCGATTCCGGCCTCGACATCGACGCATTGCGCATCGTGGCCGACGGCGTCAATCGCCTGCGCGCGCCCGAGCGCTCCATGATCGTCATCACCCATTATCAGCGGCTGCTCAACTACATCGTGCCGGACGTCGTGCATGTGCTGTCGAAGGGCCGTGTGGTCAAGACCGGCGGTAAGGAACTCGCGCTCGAACTGGAAGCGCGCGGCTATGCCCAATATCAGGACGAGGCAGCCGCCTGACGGCGGCCTGCGGATGATCCAATGAACGTCGAAGTCAAACCCCTGAAGACCGCGGCCGAGCTTGCGCTCGCCAATACCTTTGCCGCGGTGAGGGACCAGCTGCCAGGCGGCGGGCCGGTCGCCGCACTGCGCGACAGCGCGTTCCGCAACTTTGACGCGCGCGGACTGCCGCATCGGCGGATCGAGGAATGGAAATATACCGACCTGCGCGCGCTGATGCGCGAGGCCAAGCCGTTGGCCGCGCCGCCCGACGCCGCCGCCAAGGCGCGCGCCAAAGCGGCCCCTAGCCCGATCGGCGATGTGGAATGCCGCCGCATCGTCTTCGTCAACGGTGCTTTCGTTCGCGAGCTTTCCGATCTGGGGGCGTTGGAGACCGGTCTGACCATCGGCTCGATGGCGGCTTTGCTGGCGAAGGGCGACCCGCTCATCACGCAGCATCTCGGCAAGGTCGTCGCCAGTGACGACCCGGCGCTGGCGCTCAACACCGCGCTGATGGGCGATGGCGCATTCGTGCACGTAGCGGCAGGGGCGGTGGTGGACCGGCCGCTGCATCTGGCTTTCATCGGTCCCGATACGGCGGCCTCAGTCTTCGCGCGCTCGCTCATCGTGATTGAGAGGGGCGCCCGGGCAATGCTGATTGAGAGCCATGAAGGGGCGGGGGACGCCGACTACCAGGTTAACGCGGCGTTGGAGCTTGTGGTCGGCGACGAGGCGCATGTCGATCACGTCAAGCTCATCGGCGAAGGCGCCAAGGCGCTGCATGTCTCGACTTTGCTTGCGGCCATTGGCGCGCATGCCCGCTTCAACACCTTTACCTTCACCACCGGCGGCGCGGTGGTGCGCAACCAGATGTTCCTTCGCTTCGACGGCGTGGAAACCGTCGCCAGCATCCGCGGCGCCACGCTGTTGCAGAAGCGTCAGCATGCCGACACTACGCTCGTCGTGGATCATGTGGCGGTCGGTTGCCAGAGCCGCGAATTGTTCAAATCGGTGCTCGACGGCGACAGCCGCGCCGTGTTTCAGGGCAAGATCATCGTCCGGCCCGGCGCGCAGAAGACCGATGCCAAGATGATGACCCAGGCGCTGCTGCTCTCCGACCGCGCCGAAGCCGACAACAAGCCGGAGCTGGAGATTTTCGCCGACGACGTGCAATGCGGCCATGGCGCGACCGCAGGGGCACTCGATCCGGATCTTCTTTTCTATCTGAAATCGCGCGGCATCCCGCAAAAACAGGCCGAGGCGCTGCTGATCCAGTCCTTTGTCGGCGAGGCGATCGAAGGCATCGAACACGCGGGCCTGCGTGAGATATTGATGGAAGCCGTCGCGGCTCATCTTGTGGCGCGAGGATGATGCGATGCATCCGGCAGTGAGCAACGGCGCCTATGACGTGGAACGCATCCGCTCGGATTTCCCGATCCTGACGAAACCGATCTATGGCAAACCGCTGGTCTATCTCGACAACGCCGCCTCGGCGCAGAAGCCGCGCGACGTGCTCGACCGCATGTACAAGGGCTACACCACGGAATACGCCAATGTTCACCGCGGGCTGCATTTCCTCGCCAATGCGGCGACCGAGGCTTATGAAGGTGCGCGCGACAAGGTGCGCGGTTTCCTTAATGCCGCGCAGCGAGAGGAGATCATCTTCACCCGCAACGCCACCGAGGCGATCAATTTAGTCGCCGCCACCTTCGGACGTGAACGCATAAAGGCCGGCGATGAGATCGTGCTCTCGATCATGGAGCACCATTCCAACATCGTGCCCTGGCATTTCCTGCGCGAGCGCCATGGCGCGGTGATCCGTTGGGCGCCTGTGGACGACGACGGCAATTTCCTGCTCGAGGAATTCGAAAAGCTGCTCGGGCCGCGCACCAAGATGGTGGCGATCACGCAGATGTCGAACGCACTCGGCACCATTGTGCCGGTGAAGGAAGTGGTGAAGCTCGCGCATGCGCGTGGGATTCCCGTGCTGGTGGATGGCAGCCAGGGCGCGGTGCATCTCGACGTAGATGTGCAGGACATCGACTGCGATTTCTACGTCTTCACCGGCCACAAGCTTTACGGGCCGACCGGGATCGGCGCGCTCTACGGCAAGTACCAGCATCTCGTGGCCATGCCGCCGTTCAATGGCGGGGGCGAGATGATCCGCGAAGTGTTCGAGGACCGCATCACTTATGGCGACCCGCCGCACAAGTTCGAGGCCGGGACGCCGGCCATCGTGCAGGCCATCGGTCTCGGCGCCGCCATCGATTATGTAACCTCGATCGGCAAGGCGCGCATCCGGGCGCACGAATCCGAGTTGCTTACCCATGCGCAGAACCGCCTGCGCGAGATCAATTCGCTGCGCGTGTTCGGCACCGCCAGGGACAAGGGCGCGATTATCTCCTTCGAGCTGAAGGGGGCGCATCCGCATGACGTCGCAACCGTGATCGACCGTTCGGGCATCGCGGTGCGTGCGGGCACCCACTGCACCATGCCGCTGTTGGCGCGCTTCGGTGTTTCCGCGACCTGCCGCGCCTCCTTCGGGATGTACAACACCAAATCGGAAGTCGACAGCCTTGCGACGGCCTTGATCAAGGCGCAGGATTTTTTCGCATGAGTGACGACATAAAAGACAATGCACCGGCGCTTGCGCCTGCCGAGCCTGCCGAGAAAGCCTCGGCGCTGCCGCAGGACGAGCAGGCGCGCCTGACTGACGACATCGTCTCAGCACTAAAGACGGTCTACGATCCGGAAATTCCGGCCGACATTTACGAGATCGGATTGATCTACAAGATCGATATCGCGGATGACCGCGCCGTGACCGTCGACATGACGCTGACCACGCCGAATTGCCCGGCCGCGCAGGATCTGCCCAAGTCGGTGGAAAACGCCGTCGCCAGCGTACCCGGCGTCGGCGAGGTGAAAGTCAATGTGGTCTGGGACCCGCCGTGGGACCCGAGCCGCATGAGCGATGAGGCGCGGCTGACGCTCAATATGTGGTGACGTTGCGTGATGTGGTGACGTTGCGTGGGCGCCCAGAAGCATTACATCATTGGCAGGCAGATTCGCTGCCGCCGGCAAAGAGGATGAAGCAATGGCCGAACTGCGGCCCAGACCCCAGGTGATGCGGCTGACCGATGCCGCCGCGGCGCGCATCAAGGAAGTGATGGCGAAGGCGCAAGGCTCGATCACCGCCGTGCGCGTCGGCGTCAAGAACGGCGGCTGCGCCGGCATGGCCTATACGATGGAATATGCCACCCAGATCGGCCCCTATGACGAGATCGTGGAGGACAAGGGCGTGCGCATCCTGATCGACCCGAAGGCGGTGATGTTCCTCTTGGGCACCGAGATGGACTTCAAGACTGACAAGCTCGCCACCCAGTTCGTGTTCAACAACCCGAACCAGACTTCGGCCTGCGGCTGTGGGGAATCCGTGCAACTGACGCCGGCTAACGAGCGTGCGCCGGCCGGCAACCACTAAAACCCGCCCCGACCAGGCTGCCGATCATATCCGCGAGCTGTTCGCCGTCTTTGGCCCTGTCACCGTCAAGCGGATGTTCGGTGGCGCGGGAATCTATGCACGCGAGACGATGTTCGCGATCGCCATCGATGGCATGATCTATCTCAAGGCGGATGCAGAGACCATCCCCGCGTTCGAAC
>JAXDOO010000201.1:0-3400 GCA_034668865.1 Alphaproteobacteria bacterium | reverse complement strand
GCACCAGCGGCTCGACGATGATGCCCGCAAGGTCGTCCGCATGATGTTCCAGTGCCTGGTCGAAAGCCGCAGTGCTTTCCTCATCCCGCGGCAGGTCGACGATGACATGCTCCGGGAGCAGGCCGCGAAACAGCGCATGCATCCCCTCCTCCGGATCGCACACCGCCATCGCGCCAGTGGTATCGCCGTGATAGCCACTCCTGAAGGCAATGAATTTGCGCCGCTTCGGCTGGCCCTGATTGACCCAGAACTGCACCGCCATCTTCATCGCGATTTCGACCGAGGCCGAGCCCGATTCCGAAAAGAACACGCGGTCGAGATCGCCCGGCAGCAGCGCCGCCAGCCGCCGCGCCAGGGACAGCGCTGGCTCATGCGCCAGCCCGCCGAACATCACATGCGGCATGACCGCGAGCTGCCGCTCCACGGCTTGGCGGATATGCGGATGATTATAGCCATGGCAGGCGGTCCACCAGGAGGCGACGCCGTCAATCAGCTCGCGCCCATCGGCAAGCGTGATGCGGCAGCCGTCCGTGCGCACCACCGGCAAAGGCGGCGCGGCCGTTTTCATCTGCGCATAAGGCAGCCAGACATGCGCCAGCCCCTGCGCAAACCAGTCATGCAAGCCGGTCTTGTCTTCTGGCGCCCTGCTGCTCATTGATGCATTCTGTTTCCGACGCAGGCAAAAAGCGATAGCGGCCGAGATAACTGCTGATGAACGATTTGTCTTCTGCCCCGCGCGGTACCCCGCCGGTTCGGTCTTCCCTCGATCAATTCGCCAGCGAGAAGCTGAGCGAACTGGAGCGCACACATTTGCGCCGCACGCTGGCGGAAACCGAGCGCCAGGACGGCCTCTGGATCACGCGCAACGGCCGGCGGCTCCTTTCCTTCTCCTGTAACGACTATCTCAATCTCACCCACCATCCCGCGGTCAAAAAAGCGGCGATGGCCGCGCTGCAACGTTATGGCGTCGGCTCCGGCGCCTCGCGGCTGGTCACCGGCAATCATCCGCTCTTCGCCGAGCTGGAAGCGCGGCTGGCGCGGCTGAAAGGCACCGAAGCGGCCTGCGTCTTCGGCTCGGGCTATCTGGCTAACGCCGGCATCATTCCGAGCTTGATCGGCAGTGCCGATCTCGTGCTGATCGACGAACTGGCACATGCCTGTCTGTGGGCGGGGGCGCGGCTGACCCGCGGGAAGGTGATCGCCTTCCGCCACAATGACGTCGCCCATGCCAAGGCCTTGCTCGCCGAGCACCGGGATAATCACCCGCGCGCGCTGGTCGCCACCGACGGTGTATTTTCGATGGATGGCGATCTCGCGCCGCTGCCGGAACTCGCCGAACTGGCGCGGCGCTTCGACGCCTGGCTCATTTCCGACGACGCCCATGGGGTGGGCGTGCTGGGCGGCGGCCGCGGCTCGAGCTTCGCCAGCGGAAGCAAGGCGGACGTCCCATTGCAGATGGGCACGCTATCGAAGGCGATCGGTGCCTATGGCGGCTATCTCTGCGCCTCGCGCGCGGTAATCGAGCTGATCCGCAACCGGGCACGCACCTTCGTCTATTCCACCGGCCTGCCGCCTGCCATCGCCGCCGCCGCCATTGCGGCACTCGACGTGATCGAGAACGAGCCGGAGACGATCGCACGGCCAATGCAGAATGCCCTCGCCTTCACCCGGCTTGCCGGCTTGCCCGACGCAACCAGCACCATCGTGCCCGTCATCATCGGCGATGAGCAACAGGCGCTCGCAGCCTCCGGGCTGCTGGAGCAAGAAGGCTTCGCCGTCATCGCTATTCGGCCGCCGACCGTGCCGGCCGGCACGTCGCGGTTGCGGCTGACCTTCAGCGCCGCGCATCCGCCGGGCGAGATCGAACGCCTCGCCGATATCATACGCACGCGCGTGCTGGGCCGCTGAACTGTGCCCGCAGTTTTTGTTACATCGACGGGCACGGAAATTGGCAAAACCTTCGTCACTGCCGGCCTGATCCGGCATTACCGCGGCAAGGGCCTCCCGGTGAGCGCGATCAAGCCGATCGTCAGCGGTTTTGATTCCAACAACGCCGCTGGCAGCGACCCGGGCTTGCTGCTCGCGGCGCTCGGCAAGCCGGTTACGCTGGAGGAGATCGCCCGTATCTCACCCTGGCGCTTCACCGCCGGCGTGTCGCCCGACCTGGCCGCCACTCGCGAAGGTAAAGCCATCGATTTTTCCGCCGTAGTGGATTTCTCCCGCCGAGCCTTAGCGGTCAACGCAATGCGCTTCATCGAAGGCGTCGGTGGCGTGATGGTGCCGCTCGACGACCGCCACACCGTGCTGGACTGGATGACCGCGCTGCGCCTGCCGGTGATCGTGGTAGCCGGCAGCTATCTCGGCACCATCAGCCATACGCTGACGGCGTTGCATATGATCGACGCCCGAAAGCTCAACACCTGCGCCGTGGTGGTGAGCGAAACGCCCGGCAGCCCAGCCCCGCTCGAGGAGACGGTCGCGAGCATCGCGCGCTTTGTCGATATCGAGGTGATTGCACTGCCGCGGCTCGCGCCCGGCACGGAGACGCATCCAGCCTTCGAGCGGCTGGCGAGGCTGATTTAGGGGATCAGGATTGAGGACCCCGTGGTGTTGCGGCCTTCCAGGTCCTGGTGAGCTTTCACTGCGTCCTTCAGCGCATATTTCTGGTTCACCGGGATCTTCACCACTCCGCTCTCCACTACCGAGAACAGGTCATTGGCGGCCGCCAGCAGATCCTCGCGCGTGGCGGTGTAGTTCACCAGCGTGGGCCGCGTCATGAACAGCGAACCCTTCTGCTGCAATAGCGATGGATTGAATGCCGGCACCGGCCCGGAGGCATTGCCGAAGGTGGCAAACATTCCGCGCGGCCGCAGGCAATCGAGCGACCCGGGGAAGGTGTCCTTGCCGACGCCGTCATAGACCACGTCGCACAGCTTGCCGCCGGTAATTTCCTTTACCCGCGCAACGAAATCTTCATCGCGGTAGAGGATGACATGGTGGCAGCCATTCGCCTTCGCGAGTTCGGCTTTCTCCTTCGAACCAGCCGTGCCGATCACCGTCCCACCTAAGGAATTTGCCCATTGGCAGATGATGGTGCCGACCCCGCCTGCCGCCGCATGCATGAGCAGCGTCGTCCCCTTCTCGACCTTGTAGACGCTCCGCAGCAGATATCGCGCGGTCATGCCTTTCAGCATCATGCCCGCCGCCTGCTCGTAGGAAATAGCTGCCGGCAGTTTGACCGCCCGCTCCGCAGGCATTACGCGTTCGGCGGAATAGCCTCCGTGCGTTAACACATAGGTGACTCGGTCACCGACCTTGAAATCCTTCACGCCCTCCCCGACCGCCACCACATCGCCGGCGGCTTCATTGCCTGGAATGAAAGGCATCTGCGGCGCCGGGT
>JAXDOO010000200.1:0-6472 GCA_034668865.1 Alphaproteobacteria bacterium | reverse complement strand
CACCGGCCCGCTGCTGTCGGTTTGCGCCTGCAGATCAACTATTCCGAAAGTGCGGGGGGTGCTCCAGATGACGGCGACCAATTCGCCGGCTTCGGGAGGGTGGAAGAAAAGCTCAAGCCCTTCCGGGCTGGCACGGCTCCGCAGCGGCGCCGGCTGCAGACTTTGGATGTCATAGCTTCGTTGGAAAGAATGGCTAAGCCGCAGCCGGATTTCCGCTGACTGCGCGGAAGGGATACGAATGACAAAACGCGCCTGCACTGACTGGCGCTGGTAGCGCTCGTATTCCACGCTCAAGGATGAGTTCGGCGCTCGCACGATTTTGTCGCTGACCATGCCATGCGCGAATAGTCCGGTCAGCGCGGCCAGCGGTACGAGGGCCAGAACGACCCATGCCACCCGCTCCAGGATCCAGGACCTCTCCTGAAAACGGATCGCTTGCCGTATTGACGAAATACCAAGTTGGTCCTGTGCCATCGCATTTCGCCTCGCCTAGCGAAACGCGCCGCCGCGCCGGGCGTTCCTTGCCGATCAACCTTCGCTGTGCTTGCGGTTGGTGTAACGGGCGTTGCCGAGGCCGGTGCCAATGGTGAGAATGCCCCAGCGCTCGACGTCTTTCATATAGGGCACTTCGCTCAAGCCCTGCACCACCGCATCGTTGTGCATGACGATGACGGTCTCATCGGGCCCGATCTTTGGAATTGCCTCGCGCAATTTGTTGGGCAGATTGAAGCGGCTGCTTTCCCAGTTGCCCGGAAGATTCTGCGCACCGCGGTCGATCGAGCCGTCTTCCTCGATCCGGCCCGGACAGCCGAGGCCGATGAAAGGCGCGAGCCGCAGGCCTTCTTTCTTGGCGCTCTTGATCAGCGCTTGGAGCATGTCGACCAGCCCCTCGACCGCGTCATCGCGTTTCAGCTTTTCCTCGTCGCCATGCCGCCAGAGATCGAATTTCCACACCGCGGCCTTTGACAGGTCGCGCGCTTTCTTCAGATTGAGCGCGACCACGCCGGCCCGGATATTGGTGCCGCCGATATCGACACCGAGAATGGCGTCATGCGCCTGAAATACCCAGGTGGGCGCGAGCTGTGGTGCCCCCAGGAGGCCGGCTTCGTCCGGGTCGTTGCGGATGGGGATGACGTCAAGCGTGATGCCGTCAGCTTTGAGGATCACCCCGGCGCGGCCGATCGCCAGTTCTCCTACCCTGCTGGATCGGAAGCCGCCGCCGATCATAATGCGCTCGGTGTCGCGCCAGCCCTTGGTCTTGAGGAAGCGGCGGGTGATCAGCGCCAGCTCCTGGGCGAAATCCTCGATCGCGCCTTGCAACACGCCGGCCGCCTCGGGGTCGCCGTCGGTCATGACGGAGTCCAGCTTTTTCTTGCTGATTTCCTCACTCGGCTCGTCACCGAAGGGATCGTTGCCACTCTTGCGCATCGCTTTGCGCCAGTTTTCCAGGATGGTGCGAAAGGCTCCCTTGCTGGCGCGGTCGCCGAGAAAGCCCTCGTCGTCCTTGAGCTCGAGATTGTAGCTGTCCAGGTCCACCGCCGGCAGTCGCATGGAGCCGTGGGCGGCGACCGCGGTGGTGGCGGCTTGCTTGGTAGCTTGTTCGGCCATGCTCAATCCCCCATAAGGTTCTGCGTCAACGGCAACAGCGGCGGAAAGTTTCATTTTGGCCCGAGCTATTACGGGGGGGTCCGAAAGAACTGGGCATGAATATGAATGAAGGGTTTCGCGCCGCCTGCGTCATCGGCTGGCCCGCCGGCCATTCGCGCTCGCCGCTGATCCATAATTACTGGATCAAGCAACATGGCGTGACCGCTGAATACCGGCGCGAGGCGGTGCCGCCGGAGAAGTTCGCCGAATTTATCGCCTCCTGGGGCGAGCGCGGCTATGTCGGGGCCAATGTCACGCTGCCGCACAAAGAGGCCGCGCTCAAGCTTTCCCAACCGGATGACCGCGCGGAGGCGATCGGCGCTGCCAATACCCTGTGGCTGGAAGGAGGCCTGCTGCGTTCCACCAATACCGACGTGGAAGGCTTCACTGAAAATCTCGATGCCGCGACGCCGGGCTGGGATGCCGGTTTGGCAAACGCGATCGTGCTGGGCGCGGGCGGCGCAGCGCGCGCGGTGGTCTTTGCGCTGCTCGAGCGTGGCGCCGAGCGCGTCTATGTAGCCAACCGCACCTTCGAAAAGGCAGAGGCGTTCCGCGCGCGCTTCGGTAAGCGCGTGCATCCGCTGCGCTGGGGAGAGGTCAATGGGCTATTGGCAGGCGCACAGTTGCTGGCGAATGCGACCTCTCTTGGCATGGTGGGGCAGGGCGAACTCGACATCAAGGTATCGAACCTGCCGCCGAGTGCGGTCGTGACCGACCTCGTCTATGTTCCGCTGGAAACGCCGCTCTTGGCCAGCGCAAGAAAGTGCGGACTGCGCACGGCGGACGGGCTGGGAATGCTGTTGCACCAGGCGGTGCGCGGCTTTTCGCTGTGGTTCGGGATGCGGCCGGAAGTAACGACGGAACTGCGCGCCCTGGTGGAGGCGGATTTGCAGACAGGCGCGGTAGCGGAAAAGTAGACGGCATGGAATAATGCTCGCAGGCCGGTGTTGCTGCCTGTGAAACCGCAGGAAGCGGAAGCAATACGACTCCAGGGGAGGATGCACCATGAAATCTGCCGCAACATACCTGGCTACCCTCGTTGTGCTGGCGCTGCCGTCTTTCGCCATGGCGCAAGGCCAGCGCCTCTCGGGCACCATCGTGAGCGTCGACGGGCCGACGGTCATGCTCAAAACCGCCAAGGGTGAGAACGTAAAAGTCGGCCTGGCGGAAAAAGGCACGGTGCTGGCGGTCGAGAAGGTGACAATCGACGGCATTAAACAGGGTGAGTTTGTCGGCGTCGGCGCCATGCCGCAGGCCGACGGAACGCAACGCGCGATTCGGATCAATATTTTCGACGAGGCACGACGGGGGAATAATGAGGGTCATCGCCCCGGCTGGGGTCCGGACTCGAAAGGCACCATGACCAATGCCACGGTGGATACCACCGTTAGCAGCGTCGACGGGCGGGTGCTGACGCTCAAATACAAGGACGGCGAGAAGAAGATCATCGTTCCGCCGGAAGCCGTCATCCAGCGTAACGTGCCGGGTAGCGCGTCCGACCTGAAGCCCGGCGCCGCGGTGACGATTAGTGCCGCGACTCCGAAAGGCGAGGGCGTCTATGAAACGGCACGTATCAACGTAGGCCGCGACGGCTACGTGCCGGACTAGGTGGGGTGCGGCCCCACTGCTCAAGGTTCCTCAGCAAATGCAAAAAGAAAGCGGCGGCTTGTCCGCCGCTTTCTGCATTCACTTCGCTTCGCGGGGTCAGCGCGCCGAGGTGGCTCTGTCGCGGCCCAGGCGCTGCGAATGCTGGCCGCCCGGCTCCGAGATTTCGCACAAGGCCTCTCCCGTTACGTCGGGGGCGTCCACCAAGGCGACGTCGCCGAGCGAGAGGATGCCGACCATGCGCTTTTCCCGGTTCAACACCGGCATGCGGCGGACTTTGAGGTCGGCCATGTTCTGCACCACGTCATCCAGATCCTGATCGGCGAAACAGTACATCACCTCTTTGCTCATGACGTCCTGCACGGGGGTTTGCGGGCCCTTTCCGAGCGCAACGGCGCGGATCGCGATATCACGATCCGTCAGCATCCCCACGAGCCGGTCGCCGTCCCCCACCGGTAAAGCGCCGGCGTCGATGTCGGCCATCATCCGCGCCGCCTCGGCGATGGTTTGGTGCGGCCTGGCAATTCGAACGTCTGCGGTCATTGCGTCACTCACGCGCATAGCTTCCTCCATTTCTCGTCGAGCCAAATGTTGGCGATCTGCAGGGTCTTGTCGAAAACTTCCGGTTGGGCTCATTGCTAGCTCCTTCCTAAGTGTCGTTCCGATCACAAGCCGAATGGATAAGTTTCTGGCACGCCTACGCGGGTGTCGGCCCAGCCTTGTTCGCCAATCAGCGGCACGAAGCGCACCGGCTCTAGTTCCTGCTGGGAGAAATTCTGCTCGCTGCGCCGCACGATCTTCACCAGACGCTGGTGGAGCACAAGATCGCCGACTGGAATGATCAGCCGTCCGCCAAGCGTGAGCTGACTGCGCAGCGCCACAGGGATTTCCGGTCCACCGGCGGCAACAATGATGGCGTCGAAGGGCGCCGCTTCCGGCCAGCCCAGCGTGCCGTCGCCGTGGCGAACATGGATATTGCGATAACCGAGCCGTGCGAAGCGCTCGCTTGCGCCATCGGCCAGCGCCTTATGGCGCTCGATGGTATAAACCTCCCCGGCAATCTCGGCGAGTATGGCTGCGGCATAGCCGGAGCCGGTACCAACATCGAGCACGCGATCTCCCGGCCTTACCCCCGCCGCTTCGGTCATCGCGGCGACGATGTAAGGCTGCGAGATGGTCTGCCCCTCCGCGATCGGCAGCGGGCTATCTTCGTAGGCAAATTCCTCCATCCCGGACGCGACAAAGACGTCGCGCGGCACCCGCCGCATGGCCTCAAGCACATGCTCGTCCCCGATGCCGCGGCCTGCGATCTGCGCCCGCACCATGCGTTCGCGTTCGGCCGGTACTTCCGTACGGCGTCGGACATTGGAACGGCTGGTCGCCATGGGTTCCTCCGTGTTGGAGGCTCTTAGGGAAATGCTGACCGCAGCCGCCCGTTCCAGGCTGCCGCAGGCTTTGTGATTGAGCAGACAAAAAAATCAGCGGGGGACGGTCAGATTTTGGCCGCTAAGCCGTCATGACTTCGATCGCATCGACGCTGCAGGGATAAAACGCCAGACGGCGCGAGGCTTGGCGCGCCTGGCGGCGCTGCTTGCTCCTACAGCACGAAGCCATAAATCCCCACCGTGGCCATCTTTGGCAACGGCCGGATTGAAATCACGGCGCCGGCGGGACCGTTGCCATCCAGCACGATTCGGGGGAGCCGATGCCGGTGAGCATAACTACGCCCTTGCAATTGCGTAAAAGGTCGAGCGCCTTTTTGAGCGATACTTTTATCCGAGGAAAGGTGGCCGGATCATCGACGCGGTTGACATTCTCGCCGGCGTCATGCCCCAGATAGTAGAACTCGCGCTCGCCGTTGTCGTATTCGACATACTTGGCGTCGTGGCAATACGTGGCGTCGTGGCAGCGCACAGCCTTGTAAAAAATAAGTGGCTGCGCGACTGCATCCTCATACGGATGATAAATGAGCGTGCCTGGCACCGCGCCCTGCAACAGCATCACTTGCCGCCACGGCGCTGATGCATCGGCAATGATCGGCAACAGCGATTTGCCGTCGGGTTCGCGGCCAGCCGTTGCGCCGGCGAGATCGAGGATCGTCGCCACGAGATCGGTATTGTTGACCATCTGATCGCGCACCGCGCCCGCCGGCATTCCGGGGCAGCTTATTATCAGTGGAACGCGGATCGACTCCTCATACGGCAACATCTTCCCTTCCCGTGCGCGATGGTGGCCGATCATGTAGCCGTTGTCAGAGGTGAAGATGATGCAGGTATTTTCAAGCTGGCCGATCGCGGAAAGGTCAAAATAGAGCCGCTGCACCATCTCATCGACAGCAAGCAGGGCCTCGCGGCGATTGTTCTGCCGCATGCGGGCTTGCCGCATTTCGACTGTGTTCATGAGCGGCAGCGCCTTGAGCCAGCTCGGCTTGTCCGAAATGTTGGCCTCGTTGACGGCGGGCGGCTGGTCGAGCGGCGAGGCCGCGAGCAAACCGCGATGCCGCTCCGCCGGCTGCGCGCCAATCAAGCGCGGGTAATTCTGGCAACTGCCGACCGATCCGCCGTGCGGCGCGAGCGGTGCGATCCACATGAAGAACGGTCGCGCCGCATTCCCGCGCGTGCGAATAAAGGCGGCTGCCTTGCGCCCAGCGACATCGGTTTCATAGTCGTTTGTGCCGCACCCGTAGTGAACGATCCTGCCGTTTTCGTTCAGGTCATAGTCGTAGAACTGGTAAGCCGAATGATTGGGCTTTCCAAACCATCGACTCCACCCCGGCGGAACATATGCCGGATCATCGGCACCGTAGCCGTTCATGTATTTGCCAAAGTAAAAGGTTGCGAAGCCAGCGCGTTGTAACCAGACAGGCAAGGTCTCGGCTTCTCCAAGTTGCTGAAACTTCGCGTAGCCGTACATCCATGCGCCATTTTCAACGATAATGTTGTGGATGATGCCGTGATTGTGCGCGGCCTGACCGGTGAGAAACGTCGCGCGCGAAGGACAGCACAGCGGGTTGTCTACAAAGCTGTTGGAGAACGTCACGCCGTTGGCGGCGAGGAGTTGCGGGGTGTGTGGCATCACCGCCAGATCGGCAACCGTCTGATCATCGGTCATGATAACGACGATATTCGGCGCCGCCGCCGCCGCGGCCTGGCCGGAGGCCGCAAAGGCGGCAAAGGCAGCGATGAGGAGGGCGGCCGGGGTCGGTAGGTATCTGATCATC
>JAXDOO010000199.1:0-2812 GCA_034668865.1 Alphaproteobacteria bacterium | reverse complement strand
CGAAAGCGCGGGGCTGCGCGGCGGTGGAATCCGTGGTCACGGCGCCCTCACGCTATCGGCCGGCGTCCGCCGCCGTCTCGCGCCAGCGGCCGCGCAGCCAGATCGCGAAGATGACCGCCAGCACGGCCGCGAGTCCGAACCAGGTGAGCGCATAGTGCAGATGGTTGTTGGGCAAATTGGGCTTGAACGGACCGGCCGCCGGCAAGCCATCGGGCGGCACTTGCGTTTCCCGCTCGATATAGAACGGAGCGACCTCCCCCCAGCCATGCTCGGCCGCCATGGCGCGTTGATCGCGTATGAACCAGAGCTGATCCTTCTTGGAAAACGGCGCGGTCAGAAACCACGGTTTCGACTCCGGCCAGCGTAAGACGCCGACCACTTCCACAATCCCGGGCGCGGCGGCAGGCCGCGCGCTGGCGCCGGTCGGGCGGGCATCGCGCAGGAAGCCGCGGTTGACGACGACCACGCCTCCGCTCGGCAGTCGCGCAGGCGTAAAGGCGAAAAATCCGGGCGGCCTGACATCGTCGCGCATGCCCGAGACGCTGGCCCAGAGCAACGCGTCCTTATCCGGCAGAAATTCCGCACGGAATCTGACCCGGCGATATTCGTAGTTCTCGGGATCGAGCCGCGACCATTCCCCGGGCGGCGGCAAAGCCACCGGCTGCGCCGATAGCCGCTGCGTCAGGGTCTCGATCAGGCGTTCCTTCCAGACCCGGCGCTCCAGCTGCCACGCGCCAAGGCCGACCAATACCGCCAAAGCCGCCACGACGATCGCGATCGGCAGCATCAGACGGCGACGCGGCCGCTCTATCGCGTTGTGAGCGCTCACGCGGTGTCGTCGCGGACGAGCCGCCCCTCGGCCGCCTTGTGGTGATATTGCAGCGCGATCAGGAGGCCTTTCATCGGCCGCAGCGGCCCGAGCGTGGTGATGAGGATCAGCGGCACCCACAGCACCGCGTGCAGCCAGAATGGCGGCTGATAGAGCGCCTCGACCACGAGCGCCGAGCCCGCCACCACGAAGCCGGAGAAGAACATCACGAAGACAGCCGGCCCGTCGGCGGAATCGGCAAAAGAAAAATCGAGCCCGCAGACCTCGCAACGCGGCTGCAGCGCCAGAAAGCCTTTGAACAGCCTGCCCTTGCCGCAGCGCGGACAGCGGCCGAGCAGTCCCCAGGCAATCGGCAGGCGCGATCGCGGCTGTTCATCGGGCATGAGGGTTGTCCGCTCAATGGCTGAAACTCCAATCTAATACCAACTGCCTTCAACGGCCACCCATCGGCGGGGTCATTGCGGGCTTGAGCCGGCAGTCCATGGTCAAGAATTAAGCCGTTTTTTGCGATGGATGAACAGGTCAAGCCGCGCATGACGGGTAAGCGTCACGGACGCTTGCTACATGGAGGCTTACTCTAGGTCGCGCGGGTCGAAACAAAAAATGGGCGGCGCGAGGCCGCCCTTCTCTTTTCATGGCTCACCGCGTCAGTGCGCCGCCGCGGTATGGGCGCCGGCGCCCCAGACATAGATGCAGCAGAACAGGAACAGCCAGACCACGTCGACGAAGTGCCAGTACCAGGCGGCGAATTCGAAGCCGAGATGCTGGGTGGGAGTGAAATGGCCGAGCTCGGTGCGGATCAGGCACACGATCAGGAAGATCGTCCCGATGATGACATGGGCGCCGTGGAAACCGGTCGCCATGAAGAAGGTGGCGCCGTAGATGTTGCCTTTGAAGCTGAACGCCGCGTGCATGTATTCGTAGGCCTGCACGCAGGTGAAGGCGAGGCCGAGTCCGATGGTGAGAATGAGGCCCCACTTCACGCCCTTGCGGTCGCCTTCCAGCAGCGCATGGTGCGCCCAGGTCACGGTTGTGCCCGAGGTGAGCAGGATCAAGGTGTTGAGCAGCGGCAGGTGCCAGGGATCGAAGGTCTCGATCCCCTTCGGCGGCCATTGTCCGCCGAGCAGTTCGGTGCGCATGACCATATGCGGGTCGGCCGGAAACAAGGCGGTGTTGAAATAGGCCCAGAACCAGGCGACGAAAAACATCACCTCGGACGCGATGAACAGGATCATCCCGTAGCGGTGGGAGATCTGCACCACGCGGGTGTGATGACCCTGATGGGTGGCCTCGCGGGCGACGTCGCGCCACCAGGCCAGCATCGTGTAGAGCGTGCCGACCACGCCGGCGCCGAAGATCAGCGGCGCATAGGGCGTCATCTTGTGCATCCACAGGATCGCGCCCACCGCCAGCACGAAGGCCGAGACGGCGCCGACCGCCGGCCACGGGCTCGGATCGACGAGGTGGTAGTCGTGCTGCGGCTTGCTATGGGCGTCGGCCATCGTCTTACGTCTCCGTCTATCGTTGCCGGAACGGCTTAAAGCCGCCCCGCTCTATCGTTTCAGCTGCGCCACCGCGCCGTCGCCCGCCCGCGCGCCGACGCGCTGGCTTTCGCTCTGGCGCACCGGATGCATGGTGTAGGACAGCGTGATGGTATGCAGGTCGTCCTGGCTCGCATCCTTGACCAGTTCGGGATCGACAAAGAACACCACCGTCATCTCCCGCTTCTCGCCCGGCTTCAGGCGCTGCTCTTCGAAACAGAAGCAGTTGATCTTGGAGAAATAGGCGCCGGCGGTGGGCGGCGAGACATTATAGGATGCGATGCCGCCGGTCTCGCGCGCGGTTTCATTCACCACGTGGTAGTTCACGGTGATGACATCGCCGAGGCGCGCCTCGATGGAAGCGCGCTCGGGCTCGAACCGCCAGGGCAGCCCGCGCGCGACATTGCCGTCGAAGCGCACCGTGACGGTGCGGTCGAGCGTG
>JAXDOO010000198.1:0-3452 GCA_034668865.1 Alphaproteobacteria bacterium | reverse complement strand
CTCGCTCGGTTCGGCCGCGGACGTCTTTCAGCGCAATCTCGCGCCGCTCGCCGACTTCGGGCTGCGCGTCATCGCCTATGACCAGCCCGGCTTCGGCCTCTCCGACGATCCGCCGGACTGGGGAATTGCTTTCCGAACTTCCTTCATCCTGAAATTCATGGATGCGCTTGGCATCGACAAGGCGGCGCTAGTCGGCCACTCGCAGGCCGGCAACATGGCCGCGGAACTGGCCGTCTCAAATCCCGAACGCGTCACCAAGCTGGTGGTGCTGGGGACCGGCAGCCTGCTGCCGCCGCTGCCGGAGAGCGAGGCCGCCGAGAAAGGCGCAGGGCCGGCCGAAGGCGAGGAGGGCGGCGAGCGCGAGCCGACCGCCGCCGAAGTGCGCGAGATACTGGCGAAGAACACCTTTCATCAGGAGTTGATCACCGATGAAGTGGTGCAAGAGCGCCTGCGCATGAGCACCGGCAAGAACCACAAGGCGTTCCTGGCGCGCAATGCGGCTGGCGCGAAGAATAAGGGCAAGCCAAAAGATCCAAACAAGAAAGCGATGTGGCAGCGCCTGGGCGAGGTCAAGCAACCCTTGCTGATGCTCTATGGACGGGATGATCGCGGCCAGGCCAGCAAGCGGGCAGAAGAATTGAAGCGGCAGCAACCAGCGCTCGATCTGCATATCCTGCCCAACTGCAAGCATCTCGTGCAGTGGGACGCGGAAGCCGCATTCCATCGACTTGCCGGGCCGTTCCTGCGCGGCTAGGGCGTTACGCGGCGGGTGTGTTTCTACCCTCCCCCTCCAGGAGGGTGAAGGCAATCCGAATTTCCAAGAGGAACACTCATATGAAAGTTGGCGTGATTGGCGTTGGCGACATGGGTCTTGCCATGACCGGCCATCTGATCGGCAAGCAGCACACCGTCTCGGTCTACGATATCAATACCGAACGCGCGAAGGCCGGCGGTGAGCGGGGTGCCGCCGTCGCGGGCAGTCTGGCGGAGCTGGCCAAGCTGGCCGAAGTCTTCGTGGTCATCGTCTCGACCGACGAGCAATCGCGCGAGGTGACCACCGCGATCTGCGAACATGCGGCGCCGGGCTCACTCATCGCGGTGGCCGCAACCAACCATCCCGAGACCATGGTCGCGCTGAAGAAGCTGTGCGCGGCGCGCCGCATCCGCTTCATCGATGCGCCGGTGGTCTATGGCGCCTCCGGTGCGAAGGAAGGCACGTTGCTCTCTCTGTGCGGCGGCGACGAAGCCGATGTGGAGTTCGCCCGTCCGGTGCTCTCGGCCTATAGCAGCAGAGGCGTGATGCGCGTTGGCCCGGTGGGCGCGGGCCAGCTGGCCAAGGCTTGCAACAACCTGCTGCACTGGGTGCATTGCGTATCGAATTTCGAGGCGCTGCTGTTGGCCAAGCGCTACGGCGTCGATGCGCAGCGGATGCGCGAGGTTCTGCTGGAATGCCCCGGCTATAATGGTACGCTCGCGCGCTGGGACACCACGCGCTTTACCTGGCAGGAGAAAGACATGGACGTCACCATGGACCTGGCGCAGGACGCCGGCCTGGTGCTGCCGCTGTCGGGACAGGTCGATCAACTGGTGAAGCTGTTCACGGCCGATGACGTGGCTGCGCTGCTGTACGGCAAGGAAGCGAGCTACCTCGGGGTGAAGGTGACGCCGCTGCCGCCGGAAAAAGGCGGGCTCGGCTCCTAAGGGGCGGCAAAGCAGGGACGCAGGCATGATGACGACGTCTTCAGACCAAAATGTTCGGCCGGTGGCGATTCCAATCAGCGACGTGCTGCCCTGGGCAGTTTTCGGCGGCCTTCTCATGTTTATGATGATTTATTTTGTCGGCGCCGAGCAGGGCGCGCTGTCCATTTTCCCGGGCGCTTACATCCATGAATTTGTGCATGACGGCCGCCATCTGCTCAGCTTTCCCTGCCACTGACGCGGCGCAACCATGGTCAAAGCTCTGCTCGTGCGAGGCATGCTGGCCGGGGCCATAGCGGGCCTGCTTGCATTCGGCTTTGCTTACACCTTCGGCGAACCGGAAATCGACTACGCCATCGGCTTCGAGCAACAAATGGAGCAGGCGGCGCACGCTCAATCAGGCGCAGCCGGCGCGGTGCACGAGCATGAGGAGGAATTGGTCCCCCGCACGGTGCAGGCCGGCATCGGCCTCCTGACCGCGGTCGTCATCTATGGCGCCGGGATTGGCGGGCTGTTCGCGATTGTCTTCGCCCTCGCCTATGGACGCATAGGGCAACTCGGTCCGCGCGCGACCGCCGCCTTGCTGGCCGCGGCGGGCTTTGTCTCGGTCGCCATGATCCCGTTCTTGAAATATCCGGCCAATCCGCCGGCGGTGGGAAGCCCGGAGACCCTCGGCGACCGCACCGCGCTATTCCTGATCATGATCGCGATTTCGCTTATGGCGGTCATGCTCGCGATCGGACTCACCCGCCGGCTGCTGGCACGCTTGGGGCGATGGCCGTCGGCGGCCATCGGCGGCGCGGCTTTTGTTGCCGTCATCGCGCTTGCCTATCTGCTGCTGCCGGATGTGCGGGAAATCCCTGAGCAGTTTTCCACCGATGCGCTGTGGCGTTTCCGCGCCGCCTCACTCGGCATGCAGTTGCTGATCTGGGCGGTGCTTGGCTTGGTATTTGGCTGGCTGACCGAGCGCCTGCTGGGTCGCGCGGCAGCGCGAGGCGTGAAAGCGCGCTAGCGGGATTTCGCCCGCAGCAATGTAAAAGCAAATAATGGGGGTGCAGCATCGTGGGTCTTCCTTCGGTCGGCTACCCTCCGGCTGGCTGGCTTTCTGCCACATCATCCTTACAGCCAAGCTCCTTTTTTACCGCTGATGCGCTGTTGCCGACCTTCTCGATCGCTGCAGCAATTTCCTCTCGCGATTTCCCGAGTTTCTTCGCCCAGGCGCGGGCCGCGACGTCATCGGTCAAATCGATCCTCGTTCGGTGGGGCTTGTCGGGGGTGATTTTCATGGCTGTTCCTGTATGACCAGCCTTCAACGCACATCGGGCGCTTGCGTTCCCGCCTTTTCGTGCACCGTCGAGCCGGAGACGCCGCATGCCGATGCAAAAAATCTATAAAAACCTCACACTTTCAAAACCCCCTATCTGCCGGAACTTAGCCCCCAAAAACTTCTTATATTATGCATTCTCTCTCGGCCGACCGAGCCATCAATTCAGGCTGCCGAGGCTTGGGTGCGTAACATGCCTCCAGAAATCATAGCGAAGTACGCGCTGCATGAGGGCTGGTGCAATCTGCTCCGGCTGCGGATCCGCGTCGATAGCAGCGAGGTGATCAGAGAGGTGGAGGATCACGGGCGCGCGGTCGCGGTGTTGCCCTATGATCCTGTCCGGCGAACGGCGCTCCTGATCAGGCTGCTGCGAGCTCCGGTGCTGCTGACGGCCGGCATTGCCGAGCTGCTTGAGGCTCCGGCAGGCCTT
>JAXDOO010000197.1:0-3670 GCA_034668865.1 Alphaproteobacteria bacterium | reverse complement strand
CCTTAGATCGGGACGCCGCTGGGCGGCGATATCCGCGAGCTGCTTTCCATTCGTGCCGGGCAGTCCCACATCAGTGAACAACACTTGGATCTCGGGATTGCTGTCGAGCGCGGCCTGGGCGGAGGAACAATCATGCGCTTCCAGCACGCGATAGCCGATATTTTTCAAAATCTCGCACGAATAGGCGCGCACCTCCTGATCGTCTTCCACCAGCAGGATGGTTTCGCTTCCGCGCGGCAATTTTCGCGGCTCATCAGTCGCCGTCCGCTGGCTGGCAGCCTGCTCGAGCGAGCGAGGCAGATAAATGCGGATAGTGGTGCCGACGTTGACTTCGCTCCCAATCACGACATGGCCGCCGGACTGCTTTACGAAACCGTAGACCATGCTCAGCCCCAGGCCGGTGCCCTGACCGATATCCTTTGTTGTGAAGAAAGGCTCGAACGCCCGCGCCTTGACCTGCGGCGGCATTCCGATGCCGGTATCGCGCACCGCTACCATCAAATACGGCCCCGGCGTCACGTCAGGGAAAGCGCGAAGCTCGCTCCGGGAGAGCGATACATTCTCTGTCTCAATGATGATTGTCCCGCCACCCGGCATGGCATCGCGTGAATTGATCACGAGATTGAGCAGCGCGCTTTCCAGCTGGTTAGGGTCGACCTTCGTGCGCCAGAGCCCGTCCTTCAGGTCGGCCCGCAGGGCGATGGATTCCCCGACGCTGCGCTTGAACAGCTCCATCATGCCGCCGACTAGACTGCTCAAATCGACAAGCTGCGGCTGCAGCGGCTGCCGGCGGGAAAAGGCGAGCAGCCGCTGGGTCAGCGTTGCGCCGCGCGAGGCGCCGAGGCGCGCCGCATCGATCATGCGCGCGAGCCGCTCCGGCCTGCCCTCCTTGATTGCGCGGGCCGCCATTTCGAGATTGCCGAGCACGATGGTGAGGAGATTGTTGAAGTCGTGCGCGATGCCGCCGGTGAGCTGGCCAACGGCCTCCATTTTCTGCGCCTGCCGCAACGCGTCTTCCGCGCGCTTATGCGCAGTGACGTCGATCAGGCCGGATAGCGTGCGAACGGCTCGTCCCTCCACGCGCTCGGCGCGCGCGGAGAGCATTACGTCGATGACCTCGCCGGACTTTTTAACCAGATGGCATTCGGCATCCTCGACGTCGCCTTGCAGTAGATCGGGACTGGCCTGCGACTCGGCTGTCATAAAATCGGTCAGCCGGCGGCCGACTACTTCGTCCCGGTAGTAACCGAGCAGATCGAGCCAGGCGTCGCTGACCTGCTCGATGCGCCCGTCGGGACCGAGCGAATGCAGCGGTAGTGGGGTATCGCGGTATAGCGTGCGAAACTGTACCTCGCTTCGGCGCAGAAGCTGCGCCTCACGTTCCGATAACTTGGCGAATTGTCGGTCGAAAGACGACGCGGCCAGCGCGAGCAAAAGGATGATGAAGGTGATGCCCGCCACGGCAAGCGCCAAGTAGGTCTGTGCCAGCGCCGAATGTTGGGCACCCGCCGGCAACGGCGTAAGGGCCGTGAAGACGGCTGCATGCATGGCGGTGTAATGCATGCCGGAGATGGCGAGGCCCATCACCACCGCGGCCATCAGACTCTGCAACAACCCAGCGGTGCGGAACGCTAGCCACAAGGCGGCGGTGGAAGCGAGCACTGCGATCACCACCGACAGCGCCACGTAGCCGGCGCGATAGCTGATGTCGGCCGGCAATTTCATTGCCGCCATGCCGGTGTAATGCATGGCGACGATCCCGACGCCCATGAGCAGCCCACTCAGCGCGAGCACGACCGGCGCATTTGAGTCGCGCATGCTGATCACGTAAAAACCCACCCCGGTGACCACGACAGCAACAAGAAAGGAGAAAACCGTCAGCCCAATGTCGTAACTCACCGCCACGGGCATGATGAAGGCCAGCATGGCGACGAAATGCATCGACCAGATGCCGCCTCCCATGGCTATAGCCGCAGCGACCAGCCATGCCTCGCGCGCAAAACCGCTCGCGGCGCGCACGCGGCCGCCGAGGTCGAGCGCGGTATAGGAAGCGAAAGAAGCGACGAGGATCGACAGCGCCACAAGCGTATGGTCGTGAGTTCCGATGAGAATCATCGCCGGCTCCAGCCCGATTAAAGCCTACCGCCTAAGCTGCGTGCCGTTAAGCGTCGTCAACAAAGCTGACGGCACAAGCCACAGAAAGAAAAGCAGGAAGGCTGCACTGCGTTACCGCGCCGAAAGCTGCTCCGCCAGGAAGGCCCGGATCTCGCCCTGATCGACGTCGGGTTCGATGAAGGCCGCACCGATGCCGCGCGCGAGGATGAGCGCGAGCTTGCCGCGCTTTACCTTCTTGTCCTGCGCCATCAATTCCAGCAGGCGGTCCGGACCGGGTAATTCGCCGGCAATATCCGACATTCGGGTTGGCAGTCCAACGCCGGCCAGATGGCGCGCTACACGCTGCGCCTCCGATGCCGGCAAGAGGCCACGCCGCGCCGAGAAGGCGAATGCGAGCGCCATGCCGACGGCCACACCCTCGCCGTGCAACAGGCGGTCGGAGAATCCGGCAGCGGCTTCCAGCGCATGGCCGAATGTGTGGCCAAGATTGAGCAGCGCACGCTCACCGCTTTCGCGCTCATCGCGCGCCACGGTGCCGGCTTTGGCGCGGCAACTCACAGCGATGGCATGTTCGCGCGCCGCCCCGCCCGCAAACACCTCGCGCGAGTTGGCCTCCAGCCAGGAGAAGAAAGCGGCGTCACCGATGAGCCCGTATTTGACCACCTCGGCATAGCCGGCGCGAAACTCGCGCGGCGGCAATGTGTCAAGCAGCGCGGTATCGGCGAGCACCAGAATCGGCTGCTGGAAAGCGCCGATCAGGTTCTTGCCGTGCTGCGAATTGATGCCGGTCTTGCCGCCCACCGAAGAGTCGACCTGGGCCAGCAGCGTGGTCGGAACCTGGGCGACGTCCAGCCCGCGACGCACCACCGCCGCCGCGAAACCCGCTAGATCGCCGACTACGCCACCGCCGAGCGCCACTACCACGTCGCCGCGCTCGATACGCTCGGCGATCATGCTCTCGCAGACGCGCTCGAAAACGCCGAAGCTTTTTGACTTCTCGCCCTCGGGCACGATGATGCGCACGGAACCTATGCCGGCTTCGTTCAGCGCGGCTTCCGCCAGGTCCAAATAAAGCTTGGCCACCGCGGAATCCGTGACGATGGCGGCGCGCACGTTCGGCCGCAGCGCCGCAAGCTGTTTGCCGAGGGAAGAAAGAATCCCGCGCCCGATGACAATGTCATAGGCGCGCTCGCCAAGCGGCACGTTCACGGTCACCGGCTCTGCGGAGCGAAGCGGTGCGGTCATGACATGCGGGCTCCCGCTGAAATGGCGCTAATCTGTTCCAATCGCGGCGCCACTGCGGAAATGATTTCCGCGATAATGATTTCGTGCGGGACATCGCGCGAATGCACAATGACATCGGCCTCGGCGTAAACCGGATCGCGCTCCTGCATCAAACGCCGCAGCGTCTCTCCCGGGTCTTCGGTCTTGAGCATGGGCCGGTCGCTACGCCGTTTGATGCGCTTCATCAGCACATCGTATTCCGCCTTCAGCCAGATCGAGATGCCCTTGGCGCGGATCGCCTCGCGCGATTGCGGAGGCATGAAGGCTCCGC
>JAXDOO010000196.1:0-12257 GCA_034668865.1 Alphaproteobacteria bacterium | reverse complement strand
AACGGGTGACCTATAGCGCGTCGCTGCTGGCGAGCTACGAAATCGATTTCTGGGGCAAGAACCGCGCGGCATTGCGCGCCGCGGAGGAAAACGCCGTCGCCAGCCGCTTCAACCGCGAAGTGGTGCACCTGACCATCACCGCCACCGTCGCCAATGCCTACTTCCAGGCGCTCGCCGCGCAGGACCTGTTGCGGGTGGCCCGCAACAACGAGGCGAGTGCCTCGCGCATTCTCAATCTGATCCAGCAGCGCCTGCAGGCCGGCACCGCCTCCGACCTCGATATCGCGCTGCAGGAAAGCTTGGTCGCCACGCAACGCGCGGCGATTCCGCCGCTCGAGCAACAGCTGCGCCAGAATATTCATGCGCTGGCAGTCTTGCTCGGACGCCCACCGGAATTTTTCGCTATGCGCGGCGGCGGCATGAACCAGATCGCCATCCCACGCGTGACGCCTGGCCTGCCATCGGACGTGCTGACGCAGCGCCCGGATATCCGTCAAGCGGAAGCGCTGCTGGCATCCGCCAATGCCGACGTGGAATCGGCACGCGCAGCTTTCTTTCCGAACATCTCGCTCACCGGCCAGGGCGGCTATCAGAGCGCGGCGCTGCGAACGTTGTTCCGGCCGGAGTCGCTGTTCTACAACGTGGCGGGAAGTCTCACCCAGCCGATCTTCGATGGCGGGCGGCTCTTGGGCGACTATGATTTGCAACGCGGACGGCAGGAAGAGCTGCTGCAGCTTTACCGCAAGACGATCATTCAATCTTTTGCCGATGTGGAGAATGCCCTCGTCGCCGTGCAACAGGGATCGCGGCGCGAGCGTCTGCAGCGTGACGTCGTTTCCGCCTCCCGCAGGGCTTTCGAGATTTCCGAAACGCGACTGCGCGAGGGCACCATCGATCTGGTCACCTTGCTCAATACGCAGCAGACGTTGTTCCAGGCCGAAGATGCCGCCGCGCAAGCGCGTCTTGCGCATCTTCAGGCGATCGTCAGCCTCTACCAGGCATTGGGCGGAAGCTGGATCGCCGATCCGCCCGCCGTCTCGAATGCTATCGTCAGCACCGCCGGCTAGCGCATGACCGACAACCGCCGCCTTCTCACGAAATCGCCCGGTGTGCTCGGGCGCAAGCGGCGACTCATCGCGCTCTTGCTGGGCGCAGTGATCATTCTCGGCGTCTTCGCGGTGATGATGGCGCCCCAGCCCCAGCAGCAGGAACGGCGTGCTCGCCGGGGCGGCGGCGTCGGCGAAGGGCCGGTGCCGGTGCTGGCGATGCCCGCCAAGCTCGCCGACGTGCCGGTTTATCTGGAAGGCGTGGGCACCGCGCGCGCCTTGAACACGGTCACCGTCCGGCCGCAGGTGGAAGGCAAATTGATCAGCGTCGAGTTCAAGGAAGGGCAGGACGTTAAAAAAGGCCAGGTGCTGGCCCGGATCGATCCGACCACCTATCAGGCGCAGCTCGATCAGGCGCTGGCGAAGAAAGCACAAGACGAAGCGCTGCTTGCCAATGCTCGGATGGACTTGGAGCGCTATACGCGGCTGGCCGCGAGCAACTCGATCACCAAGCAGCAGGCCGACACCCAGCGCTCCACGGTCGCCCAGCTCGAAGCGCAAGTGCGGGTGGATCAGGGCGCGGTCGACAATGCCCGCGCCATCCTCGCCTATACCACCATCACTGCGCCGATTAACGGCCGCGCCGGGATCCGCCTGGTCGATGAAGGCAATATCGTGCGCGCGTCCGACGTCAACGGCATCGTGGTGCTGACCGAGATCCAGCCGATCTCCGTGATTTTCAACCTGCCGCAGCAGGTGGTGTCGCAGGTCAATGCCGCCTTCGCCAAGGGCCCGCTTCCGGTTGAAGCGCTCGCTGCCGACAACGAAGCGGTGGTCGACCGCGGCACCTTGCAGGTGGTGGATAATCAGGTGGACCCGACCACCGGCACGGTGAAACTGAAGGCGGAATTCCCCAACGCCCATCTGCAGCTTTGGTCGGGTCAGTTCGTCAATGTGCGGATGCTGATCGACACCCGCCAGCAGGTCGTGGTGGTGCCCACCGCCTCGGTGCAGCGCGGGCCGGACGGCGCTTTCGTCTTCGTCGTGCGGCAAGGCGGCGAGACAGTCGTGGTCCGCCCGGTCTCCGTGGCGCAGCAGGACGACGTGCAGGCGGTGATTTCCACCGGCCTGCAGGCGGACGAGCAGATCGTGACGACCGGCTTTGCGCAGCTTGCCGACGGCACGCGCGTGCGCGTGACCGTCGGCGACGGCATGCAGCCGCGTCCGCTGCGTCCGGACGGCGGTCGCCGGCAGAACCGGCCGGCAAATCCGGAAGGCGTGGCGCCTGGCACTGCAGCAAACCCGCCGGCTGGCACTACGCGCCCGGCACGCCAGCAGCGTTCCAGCACGGGGGCGGCAGCGAGCCCAGCGCCATGAGCCTGTCCTCGAGCGTCTCCTCGCCCTTCATCCACCGGCCAATCGCCACGTCGCTGCTTGGCATTGCTGTGATGCTTGGCGGTGCGCTGGGCTATTGGCTGCTGCCGGTCTCGGCGCTGCCGCAGGTGGATTTCCCCACCATCCAGGTCACGACCCAGCTTCCGGGCGCGAGCCCTGACACCACCGCTTCGCTGGTGACGGCGCCGCTCGAGCGGCAGTTCGGCCGCATTGCCTCGCTCTCGACCATGACCTCGTCGAGCTCCTATGGACTGAGCCAGATCACGCTGCAGTTCGACCTCAACCGCGACATCGACGGCGCCGCGCAGGACGTGCAGGCCGCCATTAACGCCGCGGCATCGACGCTGCCGCGCAACCTGCCCTACCCGCCGACTTATTCGAAAGTGAACCCGGCCGACGCACCGATCGTCACGCTTGCGCTCACCTCCGAAATCATTTCGCTGCGCGAACTGAGCGATCTCGCCGACACGCTGATGGCGCAGCGGCTGAGCGAGCTCACCGGCGTCGGCCATGTGTCGGTGGAAGGCGGTATCCGGCCCGCCGTCCGCATCCAGGCCGATCTCTCGCGGCTGGCCAATTACGGCATCGGTCTCTCCGAGCTGCGCACTGCCATTACCAGCGCCAATGTGGCGGGTCCGAAGGGTTCGCTCGACGGCGCGCATCAGTCCTACACCATCGCCACCAACGATCAGATCGACAGCGCGGAGGCTTACGGCTCGGTTGTCGTCGCCTATCGCAACGGCGCGGCCGTGCGATTGGGCGACGTGGCCAACGTGGTCGACGGTTTGGAGAATTCCAAGATCGGCGGCTGGTACCAGGGCAAGCCCGCAGTCATCATCGACATTCAGCGCCAGCCCGGCGCCAACGTCATCCAAACAGTCGAGCGCATCAAGGCGGAATTGCCGAGGCTGCAGCGCGCGATCCCGCAGGGCGCGACGCTGACGGTGGTACACGACCGGACCGACACCATCCGGGCTTCCATCCGCGACGTGCAGTTCACGCTCGTGCTCAGCGTTGTCCTGGTGGTGCTGGTGGTATTCCTGTTCCTGCGCACGGTCCGGGCCACCATTATCGCCGGCGTCGCGCTCCCGCTGTCGCTGATTGGCACTTTCGGCGTGATGTGGTTTTGCGGCTTTTCCCTCGACAACCTGTCGCTGATGGCGCTGACCATCGGCACCGGCTTCGTGGTCGACGACGCTATCGTGATGATCGAGAACATCGTCCGCCACATGGAGAAAGGCGAGCATCCGGTGCGAGCCGCCCTGCGCGGCGCGCGCGAGATCGGCTTCACCATCATTTCGCTCACCATGTCGTTGATCGCGGTCTTCATCCCGCTTCTCTTCATGACCGGTCTTGTCGGGCGCATGTTCCGCGAATTCGCTCTGACGCTGAGCATCGCAGTGGTGGTCTCGGCAATTGTGTCGCTGACGCTCACCCCGATGATGTGCAGCCGGTTGTTGCGCCACCAGCCCGAAGGCGCGGTCCCCAATAACAGCATCTCGCGCGCTTTCAGCCGCTGGGTGAACTGGTCGGTGGAGACCTATCGCTGGACGCTGGAATGGGTGCTGGAGCGGCAACGCCTCACCCTGCTCACGACAGCCGTAACGCTGGCGGTGACGGTGCTGCTCTATATCGCCGTGCCGAAAGGTTTCCTGCCGCTGCAGGACACCAGCCTCGTCACGGCAGTGGTCGAGGGCGGGCCGGAAATCTCCTTCACCGAGATGCAGCGTCTGCAAAAGGCGGTGGAGGACGTCGTTCGCAAGGATGGTGACGTGGCCGGCGTCGTGTCGGTGGTCGGATCGAGCCCGATCAACACCACGCCCAATGTCGGCCATGTCAAGATCGTGCTGCGTTCGCGCGATCATCGCACCAGCACGATGGACGCCGTGGTGCAGCGGCTGGAACGCGCGGTCGCAAACATCCCCGGCGTGATCGTCTATTTCCAGCCGGTGCAGGACGTGCAGATTTCCACCCGCACAAGCCGCGCGCAGTATCAATACACTCTTACCGGAACCAGCGCGGATGACGTTTCCGCCTGGTCAGCGCGGCTCGCGCAACAGCTGCAAACTGATCCGGCACTGCGCGACGTCGCCACCGAATCGCAAGAGGGCGGCTTGCGGATGATGGTGCAGGTGGACCGCGAAACGGCGGGCCGGCTTGGCGTCTCGCTGCAGCAGGTCAACGACACGCTCAACGACGCCTTCGGCCAGCGGCAGATTTCCACCATCTATGCCCAAGCCAACCAGTACCGCGTGATTCTGGAAGCGATGCCGCAATATCAGGAGGATCCGTCCTCGCTCGCCAAGCTCTATGTCTCCGGCGCCGGCAATGTGCAGATACCGCTCAGCGCCTTTTCCACCACAAAGCATGTCACCGCGCCGCTGGTGATCGCGCATCAGGAGCAATTCCCGGCGGTGACCATCAGTTTCAATCTGGCGCCCGGCTTCGCGCTGAGCAATGCGGTCGATTCGATCGATAAGGCCGAGCGCGCCATTGGCATGCCGACCAGTGTGATCGGCAATTATTCCGGGGATTCTGCGGAATTCGCCAAATCGCTGGCCGGCCAGCCCTGGCTGATCCTCGCTGCGGTGATCACGATCTATATCGTGCTTGGCGTACTCTACGAGAGCTTTATCCATCCGCTGACCATTCTCTCCACCCTGCCCTCTGCCGGTGTGGGCGCCCTGCTGGCGCTGATGCTGTTCGGCTATGACCTCTCCATCGTGGCGCTGATCGGCATCATCCTGCTCATGGGCATCGTGAAGAAGAACGCGATCATGATGATCGACTTCGCGCTGGAAGCGGAGCGACGGCAAGGCCTGACGCCACGGGAGTCCATTGTGCAGGCGGCGCTGCTGCGATTCCGACCGATCATGATGACGACGTTGGCAGCGCTGTTCGGTGCCTTGCCACTGGCGCTGGAAGGCGGCACCGGCTCGGAGCTGCGCAATCCGCTCGGCATCACAATCGTGGGCGGCCTGCTGCTGAGCCAATTGCTGACGCTCTACACCACGCCGGTGATTTATCTGGCGATGGACCGGTTGAAGACGGGGCTAGGCCGGCGCTTGATGCCGCCCCGTCCGGCGTCGGTTACCCAGCCGGCCGAATAGCCATGAACGTCTCCTATCCCTTCGTCCGTCGCCCAATCGGCACCACCTTGCTGGCGATCGGATTGTTTCTGGCCGGCGTGGTGGCCTATCACGTCATGCCGGTCGCCAGCCTGCCGGCCGTGGAACTGCCGACCATCAGCGTCTCGGCCAGCCGGCCCGGCGCCGACCCCGAAACCATGGCCGCCACCATCGCCGCACCGCTCGAGCGCCGGCTCGGCGAGATCGCCGGCGTCACTGAACTGACCTCGCGCAGCTCCCTCGGCTCGAGCCGCATCACGGTGCAGTTTGATTTGAGCCGCAACATCGACGGCGCCGCACGTGACGTGCAGGCAGCGCTCAACGCGGCCCTGAACGATCTGCCGGGCGACCTGCCGAACCTGCCGAGCTTCCGAAAATTCAATCCGGCCGCCGCTCCGGTGCTGATCCTGGCGCTGACCTCCAAGACCATCGCGCCGAGCGCAATGTATGACATCGCCGACAGCGTCCTCGCCCAGCGCATTTCCCAAACCGAAGGTGTCGGCGACGTCACCGTCAGCGGTGCGGAGCAGCCCGCCGTGCGCGTGCGGGTCAACCCCGCCGCGCTGGCGATGACCGGCATCTCCCTGGAGCAGGTACGCAGCACCATCTCCAATGCAAATTCGATCGGCCCGGTCGGGGCTTTCGACGGTCCGGCGCAGGCAGAAACCATCGCCACCAATGCGCAACTGCAGCAGCCGCGGGAATACGACACGCTGGTGGTCAAAGCCGCCAATGGCGAGGTGGTGCGGTTGTCGCATATCGCATCGGTGGAACAGGGCGTGCGCAACAGCCGCTCGGCAAGCTGGTTCAACGGCCACCCCTCGGTGTTGCTCATCATCACCAAGGATTCCGACGCCAATGTCATCGAGACGGTGCAGCGGATCAAAGACCTGCTGCCCGAGCTGAAGCGCTGGATTCCCGCCGATATCGATATTTCCGTGCTGTCTGACCGGAGCCAGACCATCGAGGCCGGCATCCGGCATATGCAGGTCGCGCTCATGGCGACAATTGTCCTGGTGATGCTGGTCGTCTTCGTCTTCCTGCGGCGAATGGCGGCAACCGTGGCCGCCGGCGTGACCGTGCCGCTGGCGCTGGCGGGAACCTGCGTGGCTATGTGGGCGATGGGATTTTCGCTCAACAATGTGTCGCTGATGGCGCTTGTCGTCTCCGTCGGCTTCGTGGTCGACGACGCCATCGTCGTGATCGAGAACACGTTCCGCAACCTCGAGCGCGGGATGTCGCCGCTGCGTGCCGCGCTTTCGGGCGCGCGTCAGATCGGATTCACGGTCATCTCCATCAGCATCTCGCTGATCGCCGCATTTATCCCGCTGTTGTTCATGGGCGGCGTTACCGGCCGCTTCTTCCGCGAATTTTCCGTCACGCTGACATTCGCCGTCATCATTTCGACCGCGATCTCGCTGTCGGTGACGCCGATGATCTGCGCCTATTTCGTTCGCTCCGCGCCGAGCAAGACTGCGACTTGGCTGGATCGCGCGGTCGAAGCAGTGCTCTCGCGGCTGATCCGCGGCTACGCTTCCAGCCTGGAGCTCGTGCTGCAGTATCGCGCGCTGGTGCTGCTGGTGTTTCTCGCGACCATCGCGCTGACGGTGCGGCTCTATATCACCACGCCCAAAGGCTATTTCCCGGAAGACGATACCGGCTTGATGTGGGGAAGCACGCGCGCCTCCACGGATATTTCCTTCGGGGCAATGGCGGAGTTGCAGCAGAAGGCGATGGCGATCGTGGCGGCGGATCCGGCGGTCGCTGGCGTCGGCTCCTCGATCGGAAGCAGCGGCTTCAACGCCTCGGTCAATCGCGGCACTCTTTTCATCAGCCTGAAACCCCTGGCGGAACGCAAAGTCAGCGCGAGCGACGTGGCGCGGCGGCTACGCGTCCAGCTGAATACGATTCCCGGGTTGCGCGCTTCCATGGGTGCGGTGCAGGACCTCCGCAGCGGTGGCCGACAAAGCGACGCCCGCTATCAATTCACGCTCTGGGATCCCAACATCGACGAACTCAATCAATGGGTTCCCAAGGTGGTGGAGCGCCTGAAGGAACTGCCGGAATTAGCCGACGTCAATACTGACCGCGACCAGGGCGGGCTGCAGGCCAATGTGGTGATCGACCGCATGGCAGCATCCCGGCTGGGGGTGCACATCCAGGATGTTGACGCCGCGCTCAACAATGCGTTTGCGCAACGGCAGATCGCGACCATTTACAATCAGCGCAACCAGTACCGCGTCATCCTGGAAATCGATCCGCGCTTTCAGCGCGACCCGTCCGACCTCGGAAAGATTTATTTACCGGGGAAAGACGCGCCGATCCCGCTCTCGAGCGTGGCGCGTTTCGAGCGCGGCGTCGCGCCGCTGGTCGTCAATCATCAGGGACAATTCCCGGCGGTGACGGTCAGCTATGAGCTCGCCGCCGGGGTGGTGCTGGAACAGGCCACTGCCGCCATTGATCGGGCTGTGGCGGAATTGCACATGCCCGATACCGTGCACGGCGAATTTGCCGGCGACGCCCGCGCCGCCCGAAGCGGCGCCTTGGCGCAGCCGCTCCTGATCCTGGCCGCGCTGATCGCGGTCTATATCGTGCTCGGCGTGCTGTATGAGAGCCTGCTGCATCCCTTGACGATCATCTCCACGCTGCCGCCTGCCGGCCTTGGCGCGCTGCTGGCGCTGCAGATGTTCAATCTGGAACTTTCGCTGATCGCCTTCATCGGCATCATCCTGCTGATCGGGCTGGTGAAGAAAAACGGCATCATGCTGGTGGACTTCGCGCTCGATGGTGAGCGGCGGCGCGGGCTCACGCCCGAGCGCGCGATCATCGAAGCCTGCATCGTACGCTTCCGGCCGATCCTGATGACGACGCTGGCAGCCATGCTCGGGGCGCTGCCGCTGGTGATGGCGACCGGCCAGGGCAGCGAATTGCGCCGGCCGCTCGGCATCACCATCATCGGCGGGTTGCTGGTGTCGCAATTTCTCACGCTTTACACCACGCCGGTGATCTATCTGATGCTGGACCGGCTGCGGCAGCGCTGGATGCGGCGCGGCCGCGCCCTGCCGCAAATTCCGCCGGACGCCTTGCCGGCCGCCCGCTAATCTTAAACAAAATCGGGGGCCGCGCATTTCGCGGCCCCCGCTGCATTTGTCGTCAGGTATGAAGCGGGTCAGGCCGACTTCGCCATATCCGGCTTGGGCATGCCCGCGAGCTCGGCTTTCTCCGTCTCATAGGCTTCGTCCATCTTGGACTTCATGCCATGCTTCGCCAGTTCCTCGGCGAACAGTTTGCGCACGACCGGCTTCTCGTCGACATAGTCGATCTGGTCGCCGCCAATACGCCGGCTGATCCAGGCTTTCGGCACGCCTTGCGCATTGCGGATGGAAACCACCTCGTGCTTGAAGGCGAGATAGCGCCCCGGCACCGTGCCGGTGTTGAAGTGCTGGTGGAACCACATATTGGGCGGCACGATCATGGTGCCGACCTTCCACTCGTAGCGCTTGGGCTCCTCGCCCTCCGGCCACATCAGCGAATAGCCTTCGCCGCTAAGGATGATGACGTGCGCGCCCGGACCATGCGCGTGGCCCTTCTTGTAGGTCGAGACCGGGAACTGTGAGATGTGGCTGTTCATCGAGCCCTTGGCCATGTTGAAGCGGATATGCCCGCCGCCCGCGCCGCGCTCCTTGGCGTTGATCAGCGGGATGTTGACTGCGTCCGCCACGAAGTTGGTGTCGAGCAACAGGCCCTTTTGCTCGCCCTTGTTGCTGAAATAGTCCGGCTCGCCCGCGAAGCGGTTCTTGAAGTCGTATTTCGTATTGAACACGAATTCCGGCTCTTCATAGAGGTTGATCACCGGCGGCGCGTTGGTCACGGAAACAAAACGCGTGGGTTCCTGACCGGAGCCGTTGAAATGCTGATGCCAGCAATTGAGCGGGATGGCGAACAGCGCGCCCGCCTTCCACTCGAAGGTCACCTTTTTGCCCTGGTCGTTCCACACGCTGGTGGACCCGCGGCCGGTGAGAACGAGGATCATTTCTTCGAACAGCTGGCGCTGCGGCGCGAGCTTGCCGCCCGGATCGATCTCGCAGACGTAGCAGTCGTTGGAGGTGCGCGAGGCGTCGTGGTTCATGTACACGCCCTTGCCGCCGCGCCGCGCCCAAGGCTTCAGCGGAACCGTGTGCAGGCTTTCCACGTAGATGGAAGGAATGATGTCGAGGCCTTCCTTGGCCACCCAGCGGGTGTAAGGCGTCTCTTTTTCCGTGGCGAATTTTTTTGCCAACTCGTCCGATACAATGGCGTCCTTTGCCATACCGCTCTCCCTAACTTTGCTTTGTGTGTGGCACCGATTAACACGGCCCGGTACCGGGTTCCATAGTCCTATAACGCGCTGGGTTGGCCAGCGTTCTTCGCAGGCATCTGTTTTGCGGAAACGCGATCAAGCGTGCAAAGATTGCGTGCACTTATCGGCAGGTTCATGCGCGCTAACCTATTAAAATGGCGCATGATATTGCCCGAACCAGTTCCTCGCCCTTCGGGATCCGGGGCTAACCTAATCGTGACTGTGGTGATGGTGGTCGTGGCCGTGGTGGCTATGGTCGTGTGGATGCTGACCGTGGTCGTGTCCATGAGTGTGGTCGTGGTCGTGGTGATGGATGCGCTGGCGTGGCCGCGGGCCGCGTGGATCCTCGCTGAATACCAGGGACTTGATGGTCACAGGCACCGTGTTGGATGGCATGCGAATTCGGCCGAGGTCGATATAGTCAAAATCCCACAGCACCACGCCGTCGATCACCAGGATTTCGCTTTCTACCCGCTTTTCTTCGCGCAGGATCGCACCCAGCGTCTGCGCCACGTCGCCGTCCAGCATGATATACAGCGCCTGTCCCTTGGCGAGCCGCTCAGCCATCGCGCGCTTGATGCCTTCGGCGAAAGCGGCGATCCGCTCATAGGAGGGGGCGCCCAGCCAACGGAAAGCCAACGCCACTTCAACGTCGCTGTCATGCGCGATGTCGAAGGAGGTGAGATGATTGCGGACCGCGTTTGCAAGTTCGTCGGGTTTGATGACGTCGCTGCAGACGTAAGGCGGTTGCACTACCTGCAGGTTGCGCCGCGGCAGAAGAAGGCCGGGGCTGGAGATGAAGCTGGTATTGCCGCTGAGCTGCACACTGTATTCGGAAGCCCCAAGCGCGGTGGCGCGGATGCATTCGCCGGCGGGAAGGAATGGCCAAGGCAAAGCCCCGGATTCGATGCGCTTGCGTAGCGCGCGGCCGAGCCGAACGCCCATATCGCCGAAGTCGCGCTGCTCGCGTTCGTAGACATATTCCGCAACGCCGCCAGAGAACATGATGCCGTCGATATGCCCGAGCTCCGGGATCGGATCGGTGAGGTAAAGCTGCGCGACATCGCGCGGTAGCGGACGCGTCTTGATGGCGTCCACCACCGCGTCCGCCATTTTCTCGGCGACAGCGTCCAGCTCCTGCGGGCGCGTTCGGTCTCCCAGCTTCCAGTCGAAGCCTGCCTGCCGGGCATGAAACTTCCCGGCCGGATCGAGGCGGATGATCTTCCGATCCTCGTCGACGACCTGAAGGCGGCCGCCGACATGAAAGGCCGCGGTCGCCAGCACCTTGCCCTTCTCGACCAGGCCCAGCTTAGTGGTGCCGCCGCCGATGTCGATATTGAGGATGCGCTTTCCTTCGTCGCTCGACACCCGCGCCGCGCCGGAGCCATAAGCCGCCAGCATCGCTTCCATGTGATGGCCCGCAGTGGCGGTAACGAATTCCCCGCCTTGCTCTGCCAGCACTCCGGCGATGGCTTGGGCATTCTCGCGCCGCAGCGCCTCGCCGGTGAGAATGACTACGCCGGTGTCGATGTCATCGGGATGGATTTTCGCGGCGTCATAGGCTTCATCGATGATGGCGCCGAGCTTGGCTTCGTCGATGCGTTCTTCGCTGGAATAAGGCGTCAGCGCGACCGGCGATTGAAACAGGGTCTCGCGCGAGACGACGTAATAACGGCTGGAAAGATCCTCGCCGAGGCGGCGCAGATTGATGCGGGAGAAGATGATCTGCGTTCCCGCGGAGCCGATGTCGATCCCCACGGTGTTGAGCGTGACGTGATCCTGGATCCAGAGCGGGTTGTCTTCCAGCCGCTCATTGTCGTCGATCCAGTCGTGATCGTGATCGGAATCGTCCTCGTGCTCATGCATGAGGTCTTGGCCATAGAGGTGGTCGGCGACCGTGTGTCCGGTTGGCTTCTTCGGCTCGTCGGCTGGCATGGGCCTCCTCTAGCGCTGATCCGGCGAAGTGGAAACCGGTTCGCCGATGAAGATTATGCGCCAAGTTAATAAGTTAGCGCGCGAACCGCAGATAAGTATACGCAATCTGCGCAAGCTAGATTGCTTTCCGCAAAACCGGTACCCCCTGTTGCTGATCGCGCGCTTGCGCAAACGTCTGGACGGCCCTGCTTGTTGCCACATCCTGCGATGCTGTGGAAAACCCGGTTCCGCCGCTGAATTCTTCGGCAAAAACAGAGTGATAAACGGATTTTCGGCGAAGGCAAGGGTTGGCGGCAAAGCGGATTTTCGCCTTTGTACCGGCGATTTCGGTCCCGCGACCCCGTCTGCCGGCGCGCCGACGCAGCCGAATGCTGGGCATGTCACACGGCCTCCGAACGCGCTCCGCCAAAACAG
>JAXDOO010000195.1:0-2826 GCA_034668865.1 Alphaproteobacteria bacterium | reverse complement strand
GCGGCGCGAGCCTCCAGCTCCTCCAAGATCACTGCTGTGATGGTGTGGAGCCCAAGCTCTTGCGTGTCTGCCAGCGGAGCCCAAAGCAGTTCCACCAATTCAGCTTGTGGGCCGACAATGCCATCGGTGCGGTAGGTAATTGCCTGCGCGTCCACGGCGAAAAAGCGGGTGTCGAAGCGGCGCGACAGGCCCGGCGGCGTGATGGCGCGGGCGACGAATTGCAGGGCGGCCAGATCGGGATAGATACCCGCAGCGGCGAACGCGGACCACAAGTCGCCGGGCGCAGTCGGCGGCGGCTCGCGTTTCACGCCGAGCATCAAACCAGTTTCCTCGAATGTTTCCCGTATGGCGGCGAGCGCTAGCGCGCGCGCTTTCCTCGCGCTCGCTCCTTGCATTAACTTCGCAACGGCTTGCGGATGGAGTTCGCTTGCCGATGGCATCCGTGCATCAGCAGCTTCCACCCGCCCGCCTGGAAAGACGAATTTGCCGGGCATGAAGGCGTGCTCATCGTGCCGGCGGCCGAGCAGCACCTTCGGCGCCGGTCCGCTGCGATCAAGGATGATCAGCGTCGCGGCATCTTTCGGCCGCATGGCAGGGTGTGTCGGCGTGATTTTTCCCAGCGCGTTCAATCGGTCGACCGTGTCCGGCATGGGAGTTTATCGGCGTAGCTTTTTGCCGCGCGACGCGGACCTCGGCTCTCGCTTTTTGTCGCGCCGGGAGCGGCGGCCTTCGTGCTCGGCACGCGGACGGTGGCGCTTGTCGATCTTCCCGCTGGAGAGCAGTTCGAAGCGTAGCGCGCCCGCCACCGGAGCGGCCTCTACCAGCCGCACGCTGACCGCGTCGCCGAGCCGGTAGGTTTCTCCGCTGCGGTTTCCGATCAAGGCATGGCTGCCTTCGTCGTAGCGGAAGAATTCATCGCCGATTGTCCGTGCCGGAATAAATCCGTCCGCGCCGGTTTCGTTGAGCTTGATGAAAAGTCCGGCCCGGGTGACGCCGCCAATGCGGCCTTCGAACTGCGCACCGACCCGGTCGGCAAGAAAATGCGCGATCAGCCGGTCGACGGTTTCGCGCTCCGCTTTCATTGCGCGCCGTTCGGCGGCGGAGATGCGAGCGGCCACCTCGCCGAGCGCCGTGACGTCCTGCGCCGGCGGAAGACCGTCGCTGCCGAGCTTCAGCGCACGGATCAGGCCGCGATGCACGATCAAGTCGGCGTAGCGGCGGATCGGCGAGGTGAAATGTGCGTAGCGGCGCAGGTTCAATCCGAAATGGCCGTAATTCTCCGCCGCATATTCGGCCTGCGCCTGGCTGCGCAACACCACTTCATTGATCAGCGCTTCGTTGTCGCTGTCCTTGACCCGTTTCAGGATGCCGTTGAACAGATGAGGACGCAGCGCGCCGCTTTTGGGAAACGAAATATCCAGGGTAGTGAGGAATTCGTGCAGCGCATGCACTTTTTCCGGCGATGGCTCGTCATGCACGCGGTAGATCAGCGGGGTTTGGGTCCGCTCCAGCGTTTCCGCCGCCGCCACATTGGCGAGGATCATGAATTCCTCGATCAATTTGTGGGCGTCGCGGCGCTCCGCGGTGACCACGCGGTCCACCATGCCGGCAGCGGTCAGTATCAGCTTGCGCTCCGGCAGTTCGAGATCGAGCGGCTCGCGCTCAGCACGCTCTTTCTTGAGTAATTCATAAGCGGCATAGAGCGGCTCGATGATAGCGCCGAGGATCGGACGTGTGACCTCGTCCGGCTGGCCGTCGATGGCCGCCTGCGCCTGCAGATAATGCAGCTTTGCCGCCGAACGCATCATCACGCGGTGGAAGCTATGCGAGCGCTTGCGCCCGTTCGGACCGATCACCATGCGTACGGCGAGCGCGGCGCGGTCCTCTTCCGGCCGCAGCGAGCAGAGGTCGTTGGAGATGCGCTCAGGCAGCATCGGCACGACTCGATCCGGGAAATAGACCGAGTTGCCGCGTTCCGCCGCCTCGCGATCGAGCGCGGAGCCGGGCCGGATATAATGCCCGACATCCGCGATTGCGACAGTTACGACAAAACCGCCTGGATTGGCCGAATCCTTGTCGCGGGTGGCATGCACCGCGTCGTCGTGGTCCTTGGCGTCGGGCGGATCGATGGTGATGAGCGGCAGCTTTCGCCAATCTTCACGTTCCTGCAGCGGCGCCGGCTGCACGGCGTCGGCTTCCGCCAGAACCTCGCGCGGGAAGACATGCGGCAGCGAATGCGCGTGGATGGCGATCAGGCTCACCGCGCGTTCGCTGTTTAGCGAGCCGAGCTTTTCCTTCACATGGCCGACCGGAAGACCCAGCCTGCCCTGGCGCGCGATCTCCACCGCCACCAGGTCGCCTTCCTGCGCGCCGCCCGTGGCACCAGGAGGGATCGTCAGCTCTTTTCCCATCTGCTTTTTGTCAATCGGCGCCAGGCGTCCGCCACCGTCTGGCGCGGGCCGGAAAATGCCGAGCACGCGCAACTTGGCGCGATCCATGATCTTGGTGACGCGGCCGCTGTGGCGGATACCGCCGTCTTCTTCGGTTTCCTCGGTGCGCAGCAGCACGCGGTCGCCAACGCCGGCGATTTCCGCAGGCCGCGCGCGGCGCGGCACAAGCACGCGAATGCGCGGAGCGGGGCCGTGCGCCTCCTCGTCCCATTCGGTGGGAAGCGCGATCAGTTCTCCGTCGCGGTCGCGCTCGGCGATGTCAGCAACGACGACGGAGGGCAGGGCGCCGGCGGGATGCAGCTTCTTGTGGCGGCGCTCCAGCCGGCCTTCGTCGCCCAATTCGCGCAGCATGCGCTTGAGCGCGGCACGGTCATTG
>JAXDOO010000194.1:0-4096 GCA_034668865.1 Alphaproteobacteria bacterium | reverse complement strand
GGCGGCTATGTCTCCAATCCGCCACTGCTTCCATTTTTGCAAACCAGAGGCAGCGCGGACGTGCTGCTGGTCCAGATCTTTCCATTACGGCGCGACCGGGCGCCGACATCCTCGCGCGAGATTGTCGGCCGCACCGCAGAGATCGCCTTCAACGCCCCGCTGTTGGCGGAATTGCGCGGCCTTGCTGCCGTTGACCGCGTGACGGAACAGGGTGCGCGGCGCTTGCGGCTGCATCGCATCGTGCTCGACGAGATCACCGAAAGGCCCGATCCCAACAGCCGCCTGAATAACGATTACAAGTTTTTCCAGGCACTGCATGAGCGCGGGCGCGAGGCGGCACGGCGGTTCCTCGCGGCGCATTTTGATGCTATCGGATCGCACAGCACGATGGATGCTGCCGCCGAGGCCGATCCGGAATATGCCCGTCAATAAACCTCTGCTGACTGCGGAAGCCGGCAACGCGCGGCTGGAAGTCGTCGTTGCCGACATCACCACCTTGGATGTGGATGCTATCGTCAATGCCGCCAACCGCAGCCTCTTGGGCGGCGGTGGCGTGGACGGCGCCATTCATCGCGCTGCCGGACCAGAACTGCTGGCGGAATGCCGAAGCCTCGGCGGCGCCGAGACCGGTGAGGCGAAAATCACCCGCGGCTACAAGCTGAAAGCCCGGCATGTGATCCACACCGTCGGGCCGGTGTGGAACGGCGGCAAAGCCAACGAGGAAGAACTGCTGGCTTCCTGTTATCGCCGCGCGTTTGCGCTGGCGGCGGAACATCAACTCAGATCAATTGCCTTTCCGGCGATCTCCACGGGGGTTTATCGCTTTCCGCCCGATCGCGCCGCGCGCATCGCGGTGGGCAGCGTGGTCTCCGAACTGGCGGGAACGCCGCACAGCCTTGAGCGCGCGATCTTCTGCTGCTTCTCGGATGAATCGGCGCAACACCACCGCGCCGCCTTTGCTGAGCTCGACTTGGCCTGACGCCTAAGCTTCCTGCGCCGTCGCCAACGCCGCACAGCCGATCAGCCCGGGATGCGCGACGGTGACGAGGTAGGTCGGCAGGCTTTTCAGCAGCTCGCCATAAGGCGGGTGCGCTTCGAAAGCGCTGCGGAAAATGTCTTCGTCGAATAAGGTGCCAAGCTTGCCGGTCACGCCGCCGGCGATATAGACGCCGCCGAGCGCCTTGAACATGAGCGCGACGTCGCCGGCAAACCGCCCCAGCAACCGCACAAACAGCCTGACGGTCGCGCCGGCCGCGGCATCGCCCGCTTTCGCCTGTGCGACGATTGCCTCCGCCGTGAGCGCCGCCGTCCCGGGGTTCAACGCGCTGTGCAGCCGTGGCAGGCCCATTCCCGAGACCACCATTTCCGCGGTAACCGGGCCGCTCGCGCGCAAGCGGGCGAAGACCGGTTCTTCGTCCTTATTGGCAGCGCCAAAGGAAACGTGGCCGCCTTCGGTCGGAATGGCCTGCCATCCATTGCCGACGGGAACCAGGGCGGCAACGCCGAGACCCGTGCCGGGGCCGAGCACAACTTTTACGGCGTGCAAGGATGCAGAGAGAGCGGATTGTGCGTGGGCGTTGTCACCGACGTTGCGGTAGTCGCCCTCGTGCAATTGCGCGAGCGCCCAAGCCTGCGCTTCAAAATCATTGATGGCGTGAATGCGTGAAAATCCAAACCGCCCGGCCAATTCGTTGAGATTGAAGCGCCAGTTGCGGTTGGTCAGCGCAATGTCGCGGCCGGTTATCGGGCCAGCTACCGCCAGCACGGCCGCCTGTGGCCGCGTATCAGCTTCCGCAAGATAGGATGTGATGGCGTTTTCGAGGCTGGCGTATTTGTTGTTGTCCCAGGAAACGACGCGTTCCGGGCGGCCATTGGAAGCGAGTAGGGCGAAGCGGCTGTGCGTGCCGCCGACGTCGGCGAGCAAAACAGAGTGCGCTCGATTAGTGCCCCGCTTCCGAAGTTCGTCATTCATTGCGGCGTCCTCGGCACGAACTTCGGAAGCAAAGGGGCACTAGCAACTTTATGATTCTAGTGCCGCTTTTCGATCTGAAGTTCCTAAATGAGTTGCGGCACGGGTGTAGGAACTTCAAATCGGCGGCACTAGACATCAAAAAACACTGTTTCGTTCTCGCCCTGCAGCCGGATGTCGAAGACATAAGCAGGGCCGCCGCGTTTTTCTTCCCGTTGCGCGATCAGCGTGCCGCGGCGATCCGGCGGGACCAGCGCAAGGATCGGATCGGCCGAATTGCCCGCCTCATCGGAAAAATAGATTCGCGTATAGGCATGCCGCGGCAGGCCGCGCGCGAAGACCGCGACCAGAATATGCGGCGCCTGCGGTTTGCCGTCCGGCCCGGCCACGGCGCCGGGCTTGATCGTGCTGAAGCTGAAGCGGCCTTCCGCGTCGGTTCCGGCACGGCCGAAGCCGGTGAATTTCGCATTCGGCCGCTGCTTGTCGGCGGGATGAGCATAGCGGCCAGCCGCGTCGGCCTGCCAGATCTCGATCATGGAGTCGCTGACCGGTACGCCGTCGCCGTCGAATACCCGGCCCTCCACGCGGATGCGCTCTCCGGACGCATCCGGCGTGATCAGGTCATTTCCGATCGGCTGATGCCACGGATAGTCCTTCCCGGGGGTGAGGGCGGGGGCGAAAAACGGCCCGACCGTCTGCGAGGGCGTGATACCGGCCATGCGTTAGCTTTCCGTCGGCGTCTGTTGGCGGCCGCGCAGCACGATGTCGAAACGATAGGCCAGCGCCCAGTTCGGCACCGTGGCGGCCATGTCGAAGGACGAAATCAGGCGCTCGCGCGACTCCTGCGGGATCGCGGCGTAGATCGGGTCGTAGGGGATTAGCGGATCGTTCGGAAAATACATCTGCGTGACCAGCCTCGACAGGAAGGAATGGCCGAACAGCGAGAAGTGGATATGCGCCGGACGCCAGGCATTGTCGTGGTTGCCCCAGGGATAGGCACCGGGCTTCACGGTGAGAAACTGATAGCGGCCCTCGGCGTCGGTCATGGTGCGGCCGGCGCCGGTGAAATTCGGATCGAGCGGCGCGGCGTGCTGATCGACCACATGTACGTAGCGCCCGGCGGCATTGCACTGCCAGAGTTCGACGAGCGTGTTCGGCACCGGCCTGGCATCCTCATCCAGCACGCGGCCGAACACGATGATGCGCTCGCCCAGCGGCTCGCCTTTGTGCTGCTTGGTCAGATCGGCGTCGCCGGGTTGCACCGCCTCGTGGCCATAGACCGGCCCGGTGAGTTCGGAGAGCGTATGCGGCGCGATGATCAACGGTTTTGCCGGCGCGCGCTTGATCGAGCTTTTGTAGGCGGGCGCGAGATGGCCTGAGAAAGCGCTCAGGCTTTCGCGTGGATAGACCAGCGTCATCACACTTTCTCCAATGCGAGGGAGACACCCTGACCGACGCCGACGCACATGGTGGCGAGCGCGCGTTTGGCGTCACGCTTGTGCAGACCATGCACCGCGGTCATGCACAATCGCGCGCCCGACATGCCGAGCGGATGTCCGAGCGCGATTGCCCCGCCGTGCGGATTGACGTGTTCGGCATCGTCGGCGAGACCGAGCTGGCGCAGAACAGCAAGCGCCTGTGACGCAAAGGCTTCATTGAGCTCGATCAAATCGAAGTCGCCGATCTTCAGCTTCAGCCGTTCCATAAGTTTTTGCGTGGACGGTACCGGGCCAATGCCCATGATGCGCGGCGGCACGCCGGCTGAGGCCATCCCGAGCACCCGCGCGCGCGGCGTCAGGCCATGCTTCTTCGCCGCCGCCTCGGATGCAAGGATCATGGCCGCGGCGCCATCATTGATGCCGGAAGCATTGCCGGCAGTGACGGTGCCAGGATTGCGGAACGGCGTCTTGAGCTTGGCGAGATCTTCCATCGTGGTGGTGGGACGCGGATGCTCGTCGCGATCGACGACAATGCAACGATCCTTTCCCGGAATTTCAACAGGAATGATCTCGGTATCGAAATAACCTGCCGCGCTCGCCTGCGCCGTGCGCTGCTGCGAACGCAGCGCAAAGGCGTCCTGGTCCTTGCGGCTGACTTGGAATTCCTCGGCGACATTCTCGCCGGTAT
>JAXDOO010000193.1:0-9816 GCA_034668865.1 Alphaproteobacteria bacterium | reverse complement strand
CCCGATCGACAATCCGAAGGACATCCGCCCCGCGCTCGAGCGCGCCATCGCGGAAGTGAAAAAGGGCCGTGTCGCGCTGGTCGACACCGTTACCCAGCACCGCTAGGAGCGCGATCAGAAAAAGGGGGCATGGTTTTTCGTCCGATTGCGCGACCATGTGGCAGCGTCGGCATACCGCCAAATAAAAAAGGGCCGCATCGAAAAGATGCGGCCTTTTAGTTTTCCAGGAGGAGGACTAGATACCCGCGCCGTCTATCAGGGTGTGGATGCCGCACTCGGTTTTCTCGCTGTCGGCCCAGCGGCCGGCGCGCGCGGAGTCGCCGGGATTGGTGCGGCGGGTGCAGGGCGTGCAGCCGAGCGAGGTGAAGCCTTGGCCCGCCAGCGGGTGACGCGGCAGGTTCCAGCTCTTGAACATCTTCGCGATTTCGGCGGGGGTGACGCGCGCCAGCGGGTTGAACTTCAACCGTGAGCCCTCGACTTCCACGGCGGGAATGCGACTGCGCTGGCCGCCCTGATAACGCTTACGCCCATTAATCCAGGCGTCGAAGTCGTTGAGCACTTCGCCCAGCGGCTCGACCTTGCGCAGATAGCAGCAGGCGTCTGGATCAACGGCCCAGAGATCGCGCGCCGGATCCTTCTGCGCCAATGCCGTGGCTGATGGTGTGATCGTGCGCACGTCGGTGAGGCCGAGATGGCCAATCAGCGTGTCGCGATAGGCGAGAGTTTCAGGGAATAGCCAGCCGGTATCCAGAAAGACGACAGCGATCGAAGGATCGACGTCGGCGACGATCTTCAACAGCGTGGCGGAGTCGATGCCGAAGGAAGACGCCACCGCGACGCGCCCTCTGCCGACGTTGCGCAGCGCCTCCGCGACGATCGCCGAGGGGGTCGCCTCTGCCAGTTTTTCACTGAGCTTGGCCGCTTCGACGGCCTTCAGATTGGCGTTCATGGCGCCCTAACACCAGGGAATAGTATATTTTTCTATATAGGAGTTGGGAGCGCGGGGCAAAGAGAAAGTAATTCCATATATTCGCCAAATCCGGGAAGGAAACACCGGAATCCCGGAGACCACAGACCTACCGTCGCGCGGCACCTGCAGCGCGCCGTTTTTTAAGGCCGGTGACTCGTCAGGGTGGTGCGGCAGCTACTCGGCGGCCGCCCGCGCCGGCTTCTCGGCGGAAACGATGTAATCCATCGCCGCCTGCACGCCGCCTTTCTTGAAGGGAATGCCGGCGAGCGCAAGCGTCATTTCAGTGGCCGCGAGCGCACCCATCAGCATCAGTTCGTTGGTGTCGCCAAGGTGGCCGATGCGGAAATACCGTCCGACAAAAGGCCCGAAGCTCGCGCCGTAGGAAATATTGAAACGCTCCAGCGCCAGATTGCGGAAGGCGTCGGCATTGTGCCCTTCGGGCAGCAACACGCCGGTCACCGTCGGGGAATAATATTTCGAATCACGGCAGATGATCTCCAGCCCCCAAGTTCGCACCGCGCGGCGCGTGGCTTCCGCTAACAGGTTGTGGCGGGAGAAGACGTTTTCGAGCCCTTCCTCGTGCAACATATCGATTGCGGTCGCCAAGCCCTGCAGCATTTGCGTCGCGGGCGTGTAGGGGAAGAACCCATTCTTATTCATGGCGATCATCTCGTCCCATGCCCAGAACGACTTCGGCAGTTTGGCGGTCTTCGATGCAGCCAGCGCCTTGTCGCTCACGGCATTGAACGACATTCCGGGCGGCAACATCAGGCCCTTCTGCGCGCCGCCAACGGTGACGTCCACACCCCATTCATCGTGGCGGTAATCGGCGGAAGCGAGCGAGGAGATCGTATCGACGAAATAGAGCGCCGGGTGTTTGGCGCGATCGATGGCCTTGCGGATCTCGACGATGGGCGAGAGGCAGCCGGTAGCGGTCTCGTTATGCAGGACGCAGACCGCCTTGATCTCGTGGTTCTTGTCTTCGCGCAGCTTGGCTTCGATCGCGGCAGGGTCGGCGCCGATCCGCCAGTCGGTCGAAATGACCTCCGGAACGAGACCGTATTTCGCCGCCATGGTTTTCCACTGCAAGGCGAACTGCCCGGTCTCGACGATCAACACGCGGTCGCCGGGCGAGAGCGTGTTGACCAGCGCGCCTTCCCAGGCGCCGGTGCCGGTGGCGGTGTAAATAATCACCGGATTGGTTGTCTTGAATATAGTCTTGATGCCGTCAAGGCAGCGCTTGGTGAGCTTGGCGAATTCCGGCCCGCGATGGTCGATGATCGGCGTATCCATTGCCCGCAGCACGCGGTCAGGAATCGGCGTGGGACCGGGAATATGCAGGAAATGCCGGCCGATCGGACGGGAGGAATTCTTCGCCATTGGAGTAGTCCCTTGTGCGCGGGCGCTGCCCGCCGGATATCTTGTGGGGTTGAACTATGAATGCGACAGTCGGGTCAAGGGCGTTTGGACGAATGGCTAATGCGCTGCAACCACGCATCGGACCGCTGGCCGGGACCGCGCAAGCGGGCCATGAAGACGAGGCTTTGATTTGGCTGTAGCGCATATGCCGGGCCTGGAACGGCGGCTGAAGGCCGAATTGCCCGAGGTGCATTTCGACCGCTTCACCCGCGGGCGCTATGCAACCGATGCATCCCATTACCAGATCATGCCGCTCGGGGTCGTGGTCCCGCGCAGCATAGCAGAAGCCAAGCGCGCGCTTGCCGTTGCGCGGGCGGAAGGCGTCAGCGTCACCCCGCGCGGTGGCGGCACCTCGCAATGCGGCCAGACCATCAATGACTCCCTCGTCATCGATTGCTCCAGGCATCTCACGCGCATCCTCGAGCTCGACGTCGCCGGCCGCCGCTGCGTGGTGGAACCGGGCCTCGTGCTCGACGAGCTCAACCGTGCGCTCAAGCCGCATGGGTTATGGTTTCCGGTCGATATCTCGACCGCCTCGCGCGCCACGCTTGGCGGCATGGTGGGCAACAATTCCTGCGGCGCCCGCTCGCTGCGCTACGGCAACACCAAGGAGAATGTGCTGTCGGTCGATGCGGTCCTGCCGGATGGCGCACGCGCGCATTTCGGCCCCGTCGCGCCGGATCTTTCCAGCCTTCCTGCCTCATCCCCGCTGCGTCCGCTCGCGCGCGAGCTACTGGCCATCGGCGCGCGCGAGGCGGACGAGATCGAGAAACATTTTCCCAAGGTGCAGCGCCGGGTCGGCGGCTACAACCTCGATTCCTTCCTGCCTGGCAATAACGACCCCAATCTGGCGCATATCCTGATCGGCTCGGAGGGCACTCTCGCTTTCACCACCCAGATCGAATTGAAGCTCTCGCCGCTGCTCGGCAAGCGCGCCTTGGGGGCGTGCCATTTCGGCAACTTCCATGCCGCGATGGATGCCGCGCAACATCTGGTGCGGCTCGGTCCGATCGCGTTGGAGCTGATCGACCGCACGATGATCGAGTTGGCCGGTCAGATCGCCATGTTCCGGCCGACGCTGGAACAATTCGTGCACGGCGAACCCGACGCCATCCTGCTGGTGGAATTCGGCGAGGACGATCATGAAGAAAACCTCCGCCGCCTGCGCCGGCTAGGCCAGATGATGGGCGATCTTGGCTTCAGCTGGGAAAGGAGCGGCACGCATTGGGGCGGTGTGGTTGAGATACGCGACCCGAAGCTGCAAGCCGCCATTACCGACGTGCGCACCGCGGGCCTTAATGTGATGATGTCGATGAAGGAGGAGAGCAAACCGATCTCCTTTGTGGAGGATTGCGCGGTCCCGCTCGAGCACCTGGCGGAATACACCGCACGGCTGACGGATATTTTCGAGAAACACGGCACCCGCGGCACCTGGTATGCGCATGCCTCGGTTGGCTGCCTGCACGTGCGGCCGGTACTGAATCTCCGGCTCGACAAGGACCTCAAGGCGATGCGCAGCATTGCCGAAGAAGCCTTCGCCATGGTGCGCGGCTACAAGGGCTCGCATTCCGGCGAGCATGGCGACGGGATCGTGCGTTCTGAATTCCATGAGCCGATGTTTGGCACGCGGCTGGTGGGCGCCTTCGAGGAGGTGAAGGACCGCTTCGATCCGAACGGGCTGTTCAATCCCGGCAAGATCGTGCGCGCGCCGAAATTCGATGACCGCAAGGTGCTGCGCTACGGCCCGGACTATCACCCGACCCCACTGACGACGCGGCTCGACTGGTCGGCCTATCCCGGCGTCGGCGGCGGCTTTCAGGGCGCGGTAGAGATGTGCAACAACAACGGCGCCTGCCGCAATCTTTCCGGCGGCGTCATGTGCCCGTCTTATCGCGTGACCCGGAACGAGCGTGATGTCACCCGCGGCAGGGCGAATTCGCTGCGGCTGGCGGTCACTGGCCAGCTTGGGCCTGACGCGTTTTCTTCCGACGAGATGGCGGAGACGCTTAAGCTTTGCGTGTCCTGCAAAGCCTGCCGGCGCGAATGCCCCACCGGCGTCGATATGGCCCGCATGAAAATCGAGGTGCAGGCGGCCCGCGCGGCGAAGTATGGACTGTCCTTGCACGACAAGCTCGTCGGTTATCTCCCGCACTACGCACCTTATGCCAGCCGGCTGTCCTGGTTGCTCAATCTGCGCGACGTTATTCCCGGCGCGGCGAAGCTGTCCGAAGTCATTGCGGATTTCAGCGCGCGGCGCAGACTTCCGAAATGGCGGCGCAATGTTTTTGAGGATCGGAAACACAGCCAGACCGGCGGAGCAGCCGGGGAGGTCGTTCTGTTCGTCGATACCTTCAATCGCTATTTCGAGCGTGAGAATGTCGACGCCGCCTTGTCGGTGCTGCAGGCCGCCGGTTATCGCGTGCATATTGCGACGCCGGTCGACGAGCAGGCGCGCCCGCTCTGCTGCGGCCGCACGTTTCTTGCGGTCGGGCTGGTCGACGAGGCGCGCAAGGAAGCCGAACGCGTGCTGGCCGCGCTCGATCCCTATCTCGCACGCGGCCTTCCGGTGATTGGGCTGGAACCGAGCTGCATCCTCGGCTTTCGCGATGAAATCCCCGCGCTTATTCCGGGCGACGCGTCGCAGCGCCTTGCCGCCAATGCTGTCCTGTTCGAAGAATTCCTCGCGCGCGAGGCGCAAGCCGGGCGACTGAAACTGGCGCTGCGGCCGGTAGCGAGGCAGGCCCTACTGCACGGCCACTGCCACCAAAAATCCTTTGGCGCCATGTCCGCGGTGGAGGCAACGCTCAAGCTCGTACCTGGGCTGGATGTCGAGACCGTGGACTCAAGCTGCTGCGGCATGGCGGGATCCTTCGGCTATCGCGCCGACAACGTTGACGTGTCCCGGGCCATGGGCGAGCTGTCGCTGCTACCGCAGGTGCGCAAGGCCGCCCCAGGCACGCTGGTGGTGGCGGACGGCACCTCCTGCCGGCATCAGATCCAGGATGGCGCGGGACGCGAGGCCATCCACGTTGCGCGCGTGCTGGCGATGAGTGTCGCCGCGGCGCGCGGAATCTGACCGTCCAGTTTTATGGGAGTTTCGGAAGGGCAGCGAGCCGCATCGGCCGCGATACCGCTCCGGCCGGGCTCGAAGACGGTCAAATGGCGAACAGGCAAGCGCCGGTCTTCCTCCGCGTTCAGCACGCGGACGTTCTAATCAACCGGGGCTAGCGGGATCGAAAGCCCTCTGCCGTTAACCTTGCGCCCGTCGCTCTTTGAACCAGGAGCGGGCGTTAAAGGCCATAATGGCAAAAAAGAACAAGCCGAGGAGGTACGGCCAATATTGGCCGACGAAACTGAGGATGTTTTCCATGGCTGAATTCTTAGACTAGCGGTGGATGTAACGTCCAGTGCGGATTTTGCCGGGCAAACACGCAGCCCGCTTGGCCGTATCAACCCCAATGAACCATGGGGTCCTTGGTGACTTGCGAGGCGCAAGCCGACGGCTGCAGCTTGCGCTACGGCCGGTAGGGGCAGCACGGGCTGCTGCACGGCCAATGCCACTAGAAATCCTTTGGCGCCACCGGTCTGTGCGCCGCGTCGCGCGACAATATGAGCTTAGGCTGACCCGCAAGGATGCCGCAATTCCCTTGAACTCGGAGCATAAACCGGCAATCTAGACGGCGGAAAAGCGGTATTCAAAAGCCGCTGATTTTGAGGAGGAAAAGCCATGACCATGTTAACCGCGGCCCGCCTGTGCGGGACCGTTGCATTTACATTGATGCTGGCCACGGGGGGCGCCGCCGCAGCCTGGGAGCCGAGCAAGCCGGTCGAGATTATTGTCGCTGCCGGCGCGGGCGGCGCCTCCGACCAGATGGCGCGCATGATGCAGGCCGCCATCCAAAAAAATAATTTGATAAAGCAGCCGGTCGTCGTGTCGCTCAAGGGTGGCGCTTCGGGTGCGGAAGCACTCATCCACATGAAGTCGAGCGAAGGCGATGCGAACAAGGTGCTGATCGCCTATTCGCTCATCTACATGCTGCCGCTCTCCGCCAAGGTGCCGTTCAACTGGCGCGAGCTTACCCCCGTCGCCGTCGTCGCCTTCGACGAATTCGTGCTCTGGGTGAATGCCGAGACCCCCTACAAGTCAGTGAAGGATTTCGCCGACGCGGCGAAAGCTTCCACCACGCCCTTCAAGATGGGCGGCACCGGCTCCAAACGCGAGGATCACGTCCTTACCGTGTTTTTGGAAAAGAAAACCGGCGCCAAGTTCTCCTATCTGCCTTACACCTCCGGTGGCGAGGCCGCGACGCAGTTGGTCGGCAATCACATTGCGTCCAACGTTAATAATCCGTCGGAAAATTTGGAAGTCTGGCGTGCCGGTCAGGTGCGTCCACTCTGCGTTTTCTCCAGGGAGCGTATCGGCTACAAGGGCAAGGTCTCGGGCGACACGTCCTGGGGCGACATCCCGACCTGCAAGGATCAAGGCGTCGACGTGCAGTATCAGATGCTGCGCGCCATGTTCCTGCCCGGCAAAGTCACGGCGGAGCAGACCGCCTTCTACGAAGACCTGTTCAAGAAAGTCACCCAGACCCAGGAGTACAAGGAATACATGGAGAAGCAGGCGCTCAAGCCTGCTTTCCTTACCGGCAAGGACATGGTCAAGTTCCTGGAAGAGGACGACAAGCTCAACAAGGGCCTGATGACTGAAGCAGGCTTTGTCGCTCAATAATCCCATGACATCGTGATGCCCCGCGAAAGCGGGGTATCTCTTTTGTATCCCCATGGCCGAAGCCGAGATTGAAATCGTCGTCGAGGATCCGGATGCGCCGGCGAAGAACTCGCCTGTCGTAACCAGCACCCGCACCGTCGACATGGTCACGTCAGTGCTGCTGATGGCTTTCGCCGGGCTGATGGCCTTCGACAATTGGCGGACGGGAATGTCGTGGTCCTTCGACGGGCCGCAGGCCGGCTATTTGCCCTTTTATCTCTCGGTCATCCTCGCCGGCGCGTCGCTCTATGGTCTGGTCGGTGCCTATTTCAGCAAGACAGAGGCACGTGCGTCTTTCGTCACGCGCGATCAGCTCCGCCGCGTGCTGCAGGTCTTCGTTCCCACGCTGGCCTTCATTATCGCCACCCAGTGGCTGGGCATCTATGTCGCCAGCTTCCTGCTGGTCGCCGGCTTCATGCGTTATGTCGGCCGTATTGCCTGGTGGAAATGCCTGGTGACGAGCGTCGTATTCACAGGCGCGATGTTTTTCGTTTTTGACGTTGCCTTCGACGTCATCATGCCGAAAGGGCCGCTGGAAGCGGCCTTCGGCCGCTAGGAAATCCATGGAAGCATTTGGCCTCCTGCTGCAGGGCTTCGGTGTTCTTCTCACCTGGAAGATACTGGCACTGATGATGGTCGGGCTGATCCTCGGCATTTTCGTCGGCGTTCTGCCTGGCCTGGGCGGGCCGAACGGCGTCGCGATCCTGCTGCCGCTGACCTTCTCCATGGATCCGACTTCGGCCATCGTCATGCTGTCCTGCATCTACTGGGGCGCGCTGTTCGGCGGAGCGATCACCTCCATCCTGTTCAACATCCCGGGTGAGGCCTGGTCGGTGGCAACCACCTTCGACGGCTACCCGATGGCTCAGAAGGGGCGGGCCGCCGAGGCGCTGACCGCCGCATTCACGTCCTCCTTCATCGGCTCGCTGTTTGCCGTGTTGCTGATCACCTTTCTCGCGCCCAGTGTCGCTACTTTCGCGCTGCGCTTTGGGCCGCCGGAATTCTTCGCCGTTTATCTGCTTACCTTCTGCTCCTTCGTCGGGCTGGGACGCGAAGACAAGCACAAGACCATCATCTCGCTTTCGCTGGGGCTGCTGCTCTGCGGCATCGGCATGGATACGGTTTCCGGCCAGTTGCGCATGACCTTCGGTTCCGCTGAGCTGCTCCGTGGCATCAATTTCCTGGTCGCCGTGATCGGCTTGTTCGGCGTGAGCGAAATCCTGCTTACCATGGAGGAGAGGCTGGCGCTGCGCGGCCATGCTGCCGCCATCACCTTGCGCACGGTGTGGAAGGTCTGGCGCGAAATGCCGCGCTATTGGGCGACGCTGCTGCGCTCCTCCGTCATCGGTTCATGGCTCGGCGTGACACCGGGCGGAGCCATTGCGGCGTCCTTCATGGGCTACAACATGGCCAAGCGCTTTGCGCGCGATCCCAAAAGTTTCGGCACCGGACGCATCGAAGGGGTGTTCGCGCCGGAAACCGCGGCGCATGCTTCCGGTACCGCGGCGCTGCTGCCGATGCTGGCGCTCGGCATTCCGGGTTCGGGAACGGCGGCGATTCTGCTCGGCGGGCTGATGGTGTGGGGGCTCAACCCCGGCCCGCTGCTTTTCGTTGAGCATAAGGATTTCGTCTGGGGCCTGATAGCGTCGATGTATCTCGGCAATGTGGTGGGGTTGGTGATCGTGCTCACCACCGTGCCGCTGTTCGCCGCCGTGCTGCGGGTTCCCTTCGCCGCGATCGCGCCGATGATCCTTGTGTCCTGCGCCATTGGCGCCTTCGCCATCCAGAACGCCATGTTTGACATCTGGCTGATGCTGCTGTTCGGCGTCGTCGGCTATGTATTCAAGAAGATCGGAATTCCACTCGCGCCCTTTACCCTGGCGCTGGTGCTGGGCAATCGCGCGGAAAGCTCGTTCCGGTTGTCGATGATCGGGGCGGGCGGGGATTTGACTGTATTCTGGTCGAACGGCCTCGTCGGCACGATCACTACCTTGGCCTTCACGCTGCTGTTCTGGCCGCTGATCTCGGCGCTGTTCGCGCGCGGCCGGCGCCTGCTCGTTCCGGTCAAAAGCCAACGCTCGGGCCGGGCGTAACGATCAGCTCTGCGCCGGAGCCGTCGCTACTTCGATCCGGTCGTAGCCCTTCAGCCGATAGACCAGGATGGAGAGCAGCCAGCTACCGATGAAGATGGCGACGATCAGGCAACCAAGCATCTCCAGCTCTTCGTTCAATGCGCCGATCAAATCCCACAGCCCGCCGCGCAGGCCGAACTTCTCGCCGATGAGCCCGAGCGCTTCGATTCCTCCGACCAACACCGCGACGACCACGGAAACAAACGTGATCGTCATGTTGTAGTAGAGCTTGCGTACCGGTTTGACGAAAGCCCAGCCATAGGCACGCACCATCAAGATGCTGTCGGTGGTGTCGAGCAGCGTCATGCCGGCGGTGAATAGCGCCGGGAAAATCAGGATCGACCACATCGACAATCCGCTTGAGGCCTGCGCCGCGGTGATGCCGAGCAGCGCCACCTCGGTCGCGGTATCGAAGCCGAGCCCGAACAGGAAGCCGAGCGGATACATGTGCCAGCTACGGCCGATCAGGCCGAATAGTCGGTGAAAGATGCGGGCGAAAAACCCGCCATTGGCCGTCAGAATGTCGA
>JAXDOO010000192.1:0-4961 GCA_034668865.1 Alphaproteobacteria bacterium | reverse complement strand
TGGACGGTCGCGGTCCTGTGCGAATACACCTCGCCGATGTTCGGCTTCGCCTTCCCTGGGCTCGGACGTTCCGAGACCAGGGAATGGACGATTGAAGGCGCGCATCTTGCGGAGCGTTGCCAGCTCTTCGTCATCGTCGCGCTCGGAGAGACCTTGCTGGCGACAGGCGTTACCATGGCGAAGGCGGCAACCTGGGATGCATCGATCCTGCTGGCGCTGCTCGCCGCCTTCCTCGGCACGCTCGCCATGTGGTGGCTTTATTTCGGTACCGCGAGCAAGGACGCGATCGCGACAATCACGCAGTCCGGCGATCCCGGCCGCATCGGCGCCTATTTCCATTACGTCCACGCGATTCTCGTGGCAGGCATCATCGCGACGGCGGTGGGGAACGACCTGGTGCTCGCACACCCACATGACGCGCCGTCTGTTGCCTACATTCTTGTGCTGTGCGGCGGTCCGGCGATCTATCTGCTCGGCAGCGCGATATATAAAAAGGTCGTCTACGACAGCGTTCCCGTCTCGCACGTCGCCGGCGTCCTGGCGCTTGCCGCACTTGCGCCATTGGCCTTCGCAATGGACCTTCTGATGATGGGTTGGATCACCACGGCCGTGATGTTGGTCGTCTGCGTCTGGGAAGCCAAAATACTTCGCCACTGCCGAACCAGTGGCGCGGCGCGGGCTTAGGGGCGGCGATTCCGCCGCCCCAGCGCAACTCTACTGCCGTTCCGCCTGGCTCTTCAGCGCCTGCAGCTCGTCTTCGCTGCGCAGGGTCATGACCGCGACCTTGCGCGTGCGTGAATACGGCACGGCAACCTGCAGCTTGCCGTCCTTTTCGAGCAGCGAGATGTAGCGCGATTCCGTTCCCCGGGTCGGCAGGTCGAATATCGTCCATTTCGAGCTGGCCGGATCGAACTTGGCGATCTGGTCGGTGCTCCACAGGTTGGTCCAGACGTTGTGGCCGTTATCGACCGCGACCTGGTAGGGCTGCTGCGTCTCCGGATTCGGCAGCGGGACCAACGTGGTCTCGCTGGTATTGACGTTGATCTTCCCCAGCGTGCCGCCGAAGGAATTGCCGATCCAGACGAAGTCGCCGTTCTTGTCCGCGCCCAGCCGGCGCGGTCCCTGCGACCATGGATAGGGCGTGTTGAAATCCGGCGGGCTGAAGGTCTCATAGAACTTTGCCTGCTCGGGCGACATCGTGGCTTTCGCCGCCTTCTCTTCCGGCATGTTCAGTTCGATCGACTTGCCGGTGGCCGCATCGCCCTTCACGACCTTGTCGATCTTCATCTGCACCCACCAGGCATTGCCGTTGCGGTCGGCGGCGATGCCGTAGGTATTGCTGACGCCATGCTCGATCTGCGTCGGCGACTTAAACTCCTTGAACGCCTTCGTATCGGGATCGAACAGGAAGGCGCCGCTGTTGGACGTCACCCAGATCTTGCCGGCATTATCGACGTCGACCGTTCCCTGCGTGCTCGGCATGCCTTCCGGCGGGGTATAGACCTCAAATTTCTGCGTCTTCGGATCAAGGCGCGCCAGGCCGCCCTTGCCCCGTTGCACATTCGAGCGCGTGTTGAACCAGAGAAACCCTTGCTGGTCGCGCGTGATGCCGTGGGTGCCGACGGCAAAACCCTTAACATCCTCGATCCGGATCGGTGTGTAGGCGCCGGTCTTGGCATCGATTCGCCCGACGGTGACCTCGTGGCTGGCATGGCTGTGGGTGAACCACAGATTGCCGTCGAAGTCGGCCTGCACGTCGTGCACGCCCCCGGCGCCGGTGGTGCCCGAAGGCGTGCCGAGCGACCAGTCGCTCCCGTCATTGAGGAATTTTCCGTCCTCCGGGCCGTGGCCTTTTTCCGGCGGCACGTCATATTCCTTGAATACGACGCGCGCCGCCTCGCCGGCGGGGCGCGGCAACAGCTTGAATTTCATCGACGTCTGGCCGGGCCCGCGTGCGCGGGTCAGATAAGCCGCCAGTTCCTTTTGATGATATGCGATGTTGGGATTGGGGTTGCGCTGCGGCGCCGCGGTATAGCTGCCGAGCACATTCACCTGCTTCATCAGATCGAGCACGGCGTTCCAACCGGCTTCATCGAACCGATGTTGCAGCGGATAACTGGCGCTGTGGCAGCCGGTGCAATTCTTTCGCACCAGCACTTTCATGCGCGCATCCTCCGGCGTTTCGTCCGGCAAGGCAGCGAGGAACTCGTGGCCGGGTAATTGGCGCACAAAATCCGCCATCGGCTTCAGTTCGAAATCCTGCCGCTTCTTCGCGGCCAGATCGATGGCGCTCTTGGCGGTTTCGAAAGTCAGCGCCTGTGCCCAGACTTGGTATTTGCCGGCCAGCATGGGCGGAAAATAGTAATTGCCGGCGTCGTCGGTGAAGATGCTGGTGGTAATGCTCTGGCCTTCGCCCTTGGCCGATACCATGACGCCGCCGAGCTTCTCGCCCGCGATCGATTTCACCGCTCCCGAAAGGATGGCCTCGGCGGCACGCGCCGGCGTTGAAGCCGTGGTGGCCGCGCCTGCGGCGATTGCGAATGCGAATGCGAACAGCGCTGCTTTGACGAAATATCCGGCGTTCTTCATGACATGCTTCCTCAATCTTGCACACGGGGAGCGCTGCGTTGATCCACTGGGGCCTCGGACACCGGCTTCGGCAGCGTCTTGATATAGGAGGCCATGGCGGCGATCTGCGCGGGTTCATACATAAGCTTGAAGCCCGGCATGCGCGCGCTGCCGTTCGCGATGAAGGCGCGTATAAGCTCCTCACGACCCTCCAGCGTCTCCTGCGAGAGTACCGGGCCAAAAACCGGACTGACCAGCGTCGGCTTGCTGTGGCAGACGCCGCAGGATTGCTCATACAACAGCCGGCCCATCTTCTGCGTCTCGGTCAGCGGGGCGCTGCCACCGCCATGCTGCGCCGATGCCGCCTGCGGCCACAGCGCGAGCGCGCAGAGGAAAATCCATCCTTCAGGCTTCATTCTTATTCCCTCCCGGCTGCGGCCTTTTTTTTAGCCTAAGAGATTGACGGCCGGGAGGAAAGGCTTTGCGAAAGCCGCACGCAAGTTTGAAGCCCGCCGCAGTCCGAGCGGCAGCCCGCCGGCTCTTTACTGACCAATTTCCCGGGTTATACTTGCTTCAAATCCCTTAAATCCTGCGATGTTGAAGCGCGTCACGAACCTTACAGAAAGTCTGTCGGCACGGCTGCGTCTGCTCCTCGCGGCCGGATTGATGCTGCTTGCCGCGCTGGTGTTTTCGGCCCCCGCGGCCGTGCTGGCACAGACTGCTGCAACAAGCCCGCCGCAAAATCTACAAGACACAGGGCTTTATGCCGACTCGGAACCCTTGAGATCGATCCAAGACACCTCGCCTTCACGCCGCAATATCCGCTGTGGAGCGACGGCGCCGCAAAGCGCCGATGGTTGTCGCTTCCCGCCGGCGGCGTGATCGACGGGTCTGACCCCGACGGCTGGGTCTTCCCCATCGGTACGCGCTTTTGGAAGGAATTTTCCTTCAGCGGTCAGCGGATCGAGACACGTTATCTAGAGCGACAGGCCGACGGCCAGTGGCTTTACGCTGCTTACGCGTGGAGCCCTGATGGCCGCGAGGCGATGCTCGTCTCGCAAAAAGGCAGGCGCAGCGCCTATGCTCTGGCGGCGGGGCGATCGCACATGATCCCAGGGGTCAATGATTGCAAAGCGTGTCATGAGGGAGGCCGAACGGAGGTTCTCGGATTCAGCGCGCTCCAGTTATCGCCCGATCGCGATCCCGGCGCGCTGCATGCCGAGCCGAGATCCTTTCCCGATGTCGACGTCAATTACCTGATCGAGAAAGCCCTGCTTGTCGCATCCCCGCAGGCGCTGCTGAAGACGGCTCCCCGTATTGATGCGGCGTCGGCGACCGAGCGCGCGGCGCTGGGCTACATGCATGGCAATTGCGGACACTGCCACAACGACCAGGGGGAGTTGAAGAAACTCGGACTCTTCTTGCGGCATGTTTCGGCAGGTCGAACGCAACCCGCCGTCACCACCACCATTGGACATCCCGTCAAGAAGCCGGCCCCCGGCCAATCCGCTGAGGCTGTGTTACGCGTCGAGCCTCGCCATCCGGAGAGCAGCGCGCTGCTGGAGCGAATGGCCTCGCGCTACCCCGCCCTGCAGATGCCGCCGCTCGGAACCGAACTGGTCGACCAGGATGCCATTGCCCTGATCCGTCGCTGGATTGCTGAATTGGACGTTTCAAGCATTGGACCCAACTGGGAAGGAAAGGGAAATCAGCAATGAATCTTCGTGTCTTCGTTGTGATGGCGGCTACCTTGCTCGCTCCCACCACTGTCATGGCGCAAGGCAACGCGGCCAGCCCGCCAGTCAAGCGCGGCGAATATCTCGTCAGCATTACAGCCTGCCATGATTGTCACACGCCACTGACGGCAGGACCCGAAGGCCCGGCGCCAGACATGAAGCGGGCGCTGTCGGGCCACCCTGAAGCGATGAAGATAACGGCGCCTGCGGCAACCTCCGCGCCTTGGATGGGCGCCTTCACGCCAACGCTGACGGCTTGGTCAGGCCCGTGGGGTGTGAGCTTTGCCGCCAACCTCACGCCGGATCCGGAAACCGGCGTCCTGCGGGATTTTAGCGAGCAGCAATTCATCCAGACCATGCGGACTGGCCGGCATCTGGGCCAAGGGCGGCAGATTCTTCCGCCCATGCCTTGGCAAGTTTACGGGAACATGACCGACGAGGATCTGAAGGCGGTCTACGCCTATCTTCGGCAAATCCCACCGATCAAAAACAAGGTGCCGGATCCGATCGCGCCGGCCCAGTGACCGGTTGCGCAACCGCGGCCGGTGGAACGCCGCGGCTGCGGCCGTAGCCGTTTCCATGACTCAGCGGTGGCGCTGCCGCGGTTGTTGCTTCCGGCGCACAATCGATAAGGGCGCCGCTGCTAACCCGTCCCCT
>JAXDOO010000191.1:0-3962 GCA_034668865.1 Alphaproteobacteria bacterium | reverse complement strand
TTTGAGCGCCAGCTGGATGGGGATATTCACCTTCTTTTGCGGGAGCCATTCGGGGCGGGTCGAATTCATGGAGGCGATGAGCCCGCCACACCTGCCATGCACCTCGCCCCGTTCCATCGCAAGGTATACGTCGTTGCCGCCCTTGTAACCGGAGATGACCTTTACATTCGCGCCGAACAGCTTCTTCAGCATGGTCGGCAAGGTTTCCATCTGCGAGCCCGCGCCGGAGGTACCGACGACGTACTCCTTTTTCATCAGGTCGTCCCAGGTTTTGATACCGGAAGCATGCCAGGCGACGCAGATGCCGCTCGCGGTTGCAATGCTGCCGAGCCAGTTCATTTTACGCGGATCGAAGGTCGCGCCCTCCAGCCCGTAAAGCGGCGCAAACGGAACGCTCGAATGAACAAGACCAATCGTCGTACCATCCTTCGGCGCAACGCTCATAAAGTAATTCATCGCCTTGATGCCGCCGGCGCCCGGCATGTTCTGGATCACGATCTTGGGTTTGCCGGGAATATGCTCGGAGAAGAATGGAGCGAACACACGCGCATAGCTTGAATAGCCACCACCCTCGCCGGCGCTCAGGATCCAATTGATCTGCTTGTCCTTGTAGAAGTCCGCGATCGGGTCGGCGGCTGCGGCGCTTGCGGCAAATAAACCAGCAACCATAGCCCCAAAAAGCTTGAGCCGATTCATAATGTCTCCTCCATGGCTCCGCTTGTTATTGTGCGGACCTTTGATGATCTAGTTGCACTTGATGGCTTTAGCCTCTCCGCCGCTCGGTCCTTGCACCTCGCAGGACATGCCGACCTTGATCGCATCGCGGTTGCTCTTCTGCCCGCCGATGGTGACTTCGGTGCGCGAGCCGGAAACTTCCGCCGGGAACTCCTTGCCGTCGTCCAGCTTCAGCACCAGCTTGGCGCGTCCGTCCCACAGGGCGATGGTTCCCTTGTTCGCGGTGGCCGCCGGCGGTTCAGCCGACGCTTCCCTGAGCAAAGCCACGGTTTCCGGAGTTTGGTTGAGCGCAAGCTTCACGCGGTTGAGCACGTCGTCGCCATACATCGGCTCGATCGGCACCTGCAGCTTTTCGGCCTTGGCCAGCAGCTCCTTGTCCTCCATCGCGGCCTTGTAGGCGGCGCGCAGCGCATCGAGCCTGTCCTGCGGAATGCCGGGCGGTCCGGCGGTGAGACGGCCGATGTCGCCCTGCGACTGGATCAGCGCAATCACCGCCTTGGCGGCCGGATCGCTGACCATGGTGCCAAGCTGCGGCACGTCGGTCTGGCTGCCGCCTATCTGCGCAATGAACTTGCCGTAGCCGTTCTTGACGAACTGTTCCCAGGACGACCGCGAAGCCACCGAGCCGGTGATCTCGCCGCGCCGCACCGCCATCTGGTCGTCGCCGCCGCTATAGCCGGTGAGCACCTTGATCGGCAGCTTCAGCACTCTGCTCAGCAGCGTCGATTCGATGTAGGTCGCGCTGCCAATGCCGCCGACGGCGAAGTTCACCGTCTCCTTGCTGTTCTGCAAATCCTTGAACGACTTGATCGGCGACTGCGCAGCGATGGTGATGACGCGCGGGTCCGAGGCCGCCTTGCCGATCCAGGACATCTGGCCGAGGTCAAACTTGACGCCCTGGGCCGCCAGCACCTGATTGTAGATCAGGCCGGTATTGAAAATCCCGATTGTCAGCCCGTCGGGCCTGGAGGCGTAGATGGTATTGGCGCCGACGATATGGCCCGCGCCGGGCACGTTTTTCACCACAAAAGTGGAGCCGGGCAGATGCTTCTGCATGAACTCGGCAACCAGCCGGCCGTAAAGGTCGTAACCGCCGCCGGGCGAGGTCGCGGCGATGTAGGTCACGGTCTTGCCTTTGTAAAATTCGGCCCCGGTCTGCGCGCATGCCGAAGAGGTCGCCATGGCGACGGCGCCTGTCACTCCGGCGAGCGCTAACACTCGGTTCAACCGCATCCGCATCAACTTCTCCCTGTTTGCGTGGCCCGATTTTAGACCCGCGAGCTTCGAAAGCAACGTTGATTCTGTCGCAGGCCTGGTCACAGCGCCTTGATCAATAAAAAGAAATTCAAGGCGCGGCGCGGCGGGCAGTCCGCCGTTCCGTCAGCACGAGATAGAGCGAGGCCGAAACGATCACCGCCATGCCGGCGACGCTCCACAAGCCGGGCAGCTCGCCGAACAGCAAATAGCCCAATGCTGCCGAATACACGATGCGCGAATAATCGAGCGCAGGTCGGCGGCAGTCCCGCCACCGTCCCGGCCGCGAGAAGCTCAGCGCTAATCAGCCTCAACCACGGACAATGGGATAAAATCGTTTCCACTACTGAAAAATCTATAGAAGAGAACGCCGCGCACCCGCTCCCTGACCTGGGCATTGGTGAGACCAGAAATCGATATCTGGCAGCGCACGCGCACCTGCGGATCGTATACCTTGCTGGGAGCACACCCCACGTCGTCTTCAGTGGCCAGCGTGCAAGTCTTCGATGTATCGACATTGATGCTGCTGATCAACTTCACAGTGACAGTGACCGGAGCCGTATGCACGTTGTTCGCAATGCAGATAGCCTGAGTGCCTGTTTCAGTAATAATAGTCGGCGTAAAGATGGTGCCGGCTTGCGCAGGTGCGAGCAACAGCAGCGTGAACGCGATGCCGGCGAGGATACTGCGCGAAACGTTCAAGATGGCCATAGGATGCCTCCATTTGCTGCGTTGCGTCTGTCGCCGCCGACCTACCTGGCGCGCACCAGAGATCTCGTCTCAATCTCGATGAAACTATCGAAGATGCGATAGGATAGAACGCCGCGCAACCGCCCGGCGACATCGGCATTCGTAAGGCCCGAAATGGAGATATCGCAACGCACGCCCTGCTGTTGCGTGTAGCTCTTGGAGGCAACACACCCGTCGTCGTCCCCAACTGGCAGCGTACACGTCCTGGATAAATCCAAATTGAAACTACTCTTTATCCTGACCGTGACGGTGACCGGCGCCGTATGCACGTTGTTCGCAATGCAGACGGCTTGGCCATCCTTTTCAACGATAATCATCGGCGTAAAGATACTTCCGGCTTGAGCAGTAACGAGGGGCAGCAGCGTGAACGCGATGCCGGCGAGGATACTGCGCGAGACATCGACGATTTTCATGGGACCCTCCCAAGTGGTTGCCTTGTGTCCGTTGTTCCCGTTTTTCTTGAAGCCCGCCCTCTTGACCCGACATTTCCCGGATGACGGGCGCTAGATGCTAACAGGCGGCCAACTCCTCCGATAGCCCAGGCGGGCAGCCCTATCCGCTCTTAATAGGAAAGAGTCGCTTGGAGCGCCATCAGCGGTCACGCAAAAAGCATTTAGAAACGGTCATGTCAGAGCAGCGGCGCGGGCGCGCCTTTCGGTGAGCACGAGATAGAGCGAGGCCGAAACGATCACCGCCATGCCGGCGAGGCTCCACAAGCCGGGCAGCTCGCCGAACAGCAGATAGCCCAAGGCTGCCGAATAGATAATGCGCGAATAATCCAGCGGCACCAGCACGGTGGCGTCGCCTTGGCTCAAGCCATGGGTAATCATGGTTTGACCGAGGATGCCCAGAACACCGACAACGGCAAGCAGCGCCAGCTCCGGCCCGTTCGGCGTCACCCAGAACCAGATCGCGGGAAGCAGCGCGAAGAGCGCATTCCAAAACGCATAATAGAACATGATCACCCGCGTCGGTTCGGTGCTCTGCAGCCGCTTGATGCAGATCACCACCAGCGCACCAAACAGCGCGCCGGTCGCGCCGACGAAGGCATTGGGGTCGAAGCCTTCGGTGAAAGGCCGCGCGTAAAGCAGGATGCCGACGAAGCCGACCACGGCGACGGTGGAGCGGCGCCAGCCGGCAATCTCGCCAAGGAAGATCAGCGCCAGCGGAATCATGAACAGCGGCCGCGCGAATTGCAGCGCCATGGAATCCGCCAGCAGCAT
>JAXDOO010000190.1:0-3949 GCA_034668865.1 Alphaproteobacteria bacterium | reverse complement strand
CTGCAACAATACGTGATCGGGCTACGATTGACTCCGCGCGTTAAGGCGACGACGATTTCGTTGCTAGCCTGCGGTTCCGCACGGCACGATCGGAGGTGAGGATGACGCCACCGGGTCAGCAAGGCCGCGATCATCATCCTGGAATGCGTTCGGGCCAGGATGTAGCGGCATCTTCACGAACGGCACATCGGGAGCGGCCTCTCGGGCTGCATCAGTAGGGCAAGGCCCACCTTGGCCCCTCCCGATGCTGTAAGCTGATTTCACTTCCTAATCATTGGGGACAGTTCTGTCGCGCGTCGTCTGACGCGCGGTTTTTATTTGTTCGCCTGCCCCTTCGTTTCGACCAGCGGCGCGAGCTTGCGCATCAGTGCTTCGCCGAAATGCCCCTGCGGATTTGACGACGCGAAGCGGTCACGCTTTTCCCATTCCGCGATCAGGCCGCGTGCCTTGGCGAAGGCGATCCGAAAATCCGTTCCCGGCTTGAGGCTGTGATGGAACAAGGCGTCGCCGAAATAGGTCCATTCCCGGCCCTCGGCACAACCGAAGGATGCGCTCTTCGCATCCGCAGCGGTGAGCACGATCGTGTTCGCATCGGCCAGCGGCTTGACGAAAATTCCCGAATAGCAGGCTGATACGATCACGACGCGGTGCTTGATCCCTTCCCGGTTCAGGACGGCCGCCACTTCGCTCGGCCTGAGACGCACGATCGCCGTGGGTAATTGCAGCCCGAAACTCCGCTTTTCGCCATGCGAGGTCATGAACAGGAAGAGCACGTCTTCCTCCTTGTCCATGACGCGGGCGATGCCGCGCACCGCAGCGGCGAAATTCTGCTGGCTGGCCAGCGGAAGCGTATCCGCCGTTTGCCGGCTGTTGATCAGGCGCACGGTCCCGCCGTCGAGCGGGAGCGCGTTACCGGTAACTCTGAGCGCGCCGGCCAGTTCATTGCGGAAGACGTCCTGCGTCCAGCCGGCGATGCCTATGGCATAGATGTCGGTCACGCCCTTTTTCTGCGGCGCGAGCGCAGAGATTTGCTGCTGCAGCAGCGTCGCCTGCCGGGAGCCGCCATAGCGCGCCTCTGTCGCGCTGATCTTGGCCGCGCCCGCCTTGCCCTGCGCCGAGGACGGCGGCGAAAAGGCGATGCCCAGCGCGACAAGAAGCGCCGGCAGCAGCTGCGTTAAGCGCCATTCGCGCAAGCAAAAGCCTCCAAAAGGGCTGGTCTTACGGCGATTCGTTTTTATCTGCTAACGAGCGGGCGATAATGCGGCGGGCTATTGGGTTGGCGGAAATTTCCCGCTACGGAAGAGCAATGAAATTCCTCGACGAAGCCAAGATCTACATCCAGTCCGGCGCTGGCGGGAACGGCTGCGTCTCGTTCCGGCGCGAGAAGTTCATCGAGTTCGGCGGGCCGAACGGCGGTGACGGCGGCCGCGGCGGTGATGTGATCGCCGAATGCGTCGATGGTCTCAATACGCTGATCGACTATCGCTATCAGCAGCATTTCAAGGCGCAGCCGGGCGGCGGGGGGATGGGCAAGGATCGCCACGGCGCCAACGGCAAGGACGTCATCCTGAAGGTGCCGGTGGGCACGCAGATCTATGAGGAAGACGGCGAGACCCTGCTGGCCGACCTCACCAAGCTCGGCCAGCGCGTGGTGCTGGCCAAGGGCGGAAATGGCGGGTTCGGCAATGCGCATTTCAAGTCTTCCACCAATCAGGCGCCGCGCCACGCCAATCCCGGCCAGCCGGGCGAGGAGCGCACCATCCGCCTGCGGCTGAAGCTGATCGCCGATGCCGGATTGATCGGCCTGCCCAATGCCGGAAAATCCACGTTCTTGGCCACGGTGAGCGCAGCCAAGCCAAAAATCGCGGATTATCCCTTCACCACCCTGCACCCGCAGCTCGGCGTGGTGCGCGCCGACAACCGCGAATTCGTCATCGCCGACCTGCCGGGCCTGATCGAAGGCGCGCATGAGGGCACCGGATTGGGCGACAAATTCCTCGGCCATACCGAACGCTGCCGCGTGCTGTTGCATCTGGTCGACGGCACCGGTGACGACGCCGGTGAGGCCTACAAGACGGTACGGCATGAACTAGAAGCCTATGGTCATGGTCTTACCGAGAAGCCAGAAATTATCGCGCTGTCGAAGGCCGACGCGCTGACGCCTGAGATGCTGAAAGAGCAACTGGCGCGGCTGAAACGCGCGGCGAAGCAGACGCCGCTGGTGCTGTCCTCCGCCAGCGGCCAGGGCGTGCCGGAAGTTTTGCGCGCGCTCCTCTCCGTCATTGACGCCGCGCGCAAGGCGACCGAAGCTCCGGTCGCCGCCAGCGAAAGCGCCTGGCATCCGTAATTTGATTTTGTCATCACCGGGCTTGTCATCACATGTCGGGTCTACTCGACATGTGAAATTTGATGTGCGTAACTCGGGCAGGCCCGAGTTACGGTGATCTCGCTTATGCATGTTCCTTCCTAAGCGAGATGGCCGGAACAAGTCCGGCCATGACGAGGACCGGTTGGGAGGGTGCCGATGAAGACCCGCGCCGCCATCGCCTTCAAAGCCGGCGAGCCGCTTGAGATTGACACGCTTGACCTGGATGGGCCGAAAGCGGGCGAAGTGCTGGTCGAGATCATGGCCACCGGCATCTGCCATACCGATGCCTATACTTTGTCGGGCGCCGATCCCGAGGGGATTTTTCCTTCGGTACTCGGCCATGAAGGCGCCGGCATCGTGCGCGAGATCGGCGAAGGCGTCAGCACGCTGAAAGTGGGCGATCACGTCATACCGCTTTACACGCCGGAATGCCGGCAATGCAAAACTTGCCTGTCGCGCCGTTCCAATCTTTGCACCGCGATCCGCGCCACCCAGGGCAAAGGGTTGATGCCCGACGGCACCAGCCGTTTCCGACTCGATGGCGATCCGATCTTTCATTACATGGGCTGCTCGACCTTCTCCAATTTCACCGTGCTGCCGGAAATTGCTTTGGCAAAAGTGCGCGAGGACGCGCCCTTCGACAAGATCTGCTACATCGGCTGCGGCGTGACGACCGGCATCGGCGCGGTGATCTACACCGGCAAGGTCTGGCCGGGCGCCAATGTCGCAGTGTTTGGGCTTGGCGGCATCGGGCTCAACGTCATCCAGGGCGCGCGCATGGTCGGCGCCGACAAGATCATCGGCATCGATCTCAATCCCGGCAAGCGCGCCATGGCGGAGAAATTCGGCATGACGCATTTCATCAACCCGGACGAGATCGGACGCGACAAGGTGGTGCAGGCGATCGTCGATCTCACCGGCGGCGGCGCGGATTTCTCCTTCGAATGCATCGGCAATGTGCACACCATGCGCCAGGCGCTGGAATGCTGTCACCGCGGCTGGGGCGAGAGCATCATTATCGGCGTCGCCGCCTCCGGGCAGGAAATCTCGACCCGGCCGTTCCAGCTGGTCACCGGCCGGGTGTGGAGAGGCACCGCCTTCGGCGGCGCGCGCGGACGCAGCGACGTGCCGAAAATCGTCGACTGGTACATGGAGGGCAAGATCAACATCGACGATCTGATCACCCATACGATGCCGCTTGACGAGATCAACACCGCCTTCGATCTGATGCACGAAGGCAAGAGCATCAGAAGCGTGGTGGTTTATTGAGCATGTTCTCCTCATGGTGAGCAGCGTCGCGCCGCGACGCGTCTCGAACCATGCAAGTCGGCTGCAGCCGACTTGCGCACGTCGAGCGCGTTGACCGCGCGCTTGGTCTTTTCCGCCTCCGCCAAAATTCCTGGTCCTGCAGCGTGGCGATGAAAGCGTCGCGCAACAGCTTCACCGTCTCCGGCGGCCGGGCGGGGCGACAGAGGGCCGGCCGTCTTCCTGTTATCCGCAATACGCACAGGTTTTTCGTACCAAAAACAAGCCCTTGCACTTATCCTCGCATATCTCCTGCATGCAGGCTTTTTTCCGAGA
>JAXDOO010000189.1:0-4538 GCA_034668865.1 Alphaproteobacteria bacterium | reverse complement strand
GGCACTGGGTAAAGGCACACGCCGGCCACACCAGGAACGAGCGCGCGGACCAACTGGCGCGCGACGCCATTGTGGCAATCCGCGCCGGCGCTATAGGGGCGCTGGACGGCGCGAAACCCTGAGCCGTCATTCCGTACGCCGCCAACGGATCGGCGCGCCGGAACGACTCGCTTATATCTGCTTCGCCAAGGCGTCGCCGCCCGACACCTCGAATTTACCCGGCTCATCGACATTGATCTTCTTCACCACGCCGTCGTCCACCAGCATGGAGTAGCGCCGTGAGCGCGTGCCCATGCCGTTGCCCGACAGGTCGATGGACAAGTCGATGGCCTTGGCAAACTCCGCACTGCCGTCGGCGAGGAAATCCACGTTTTCTGCGTTGGTGGCCTTTTTCCAGGCGTCCAGCACGGAGGCGTCATTCACCGCGGTCACCGCGACAGTGTCCACGCCTTTGGCCTTCAGCGCCGCGATGTTCTGAACGATGGTCGGCATATGCTGCTTGTGGCAGGTGCCGGTAAAGGCGCCTGGCACGGCAAAGAGCGCGACCTTCTTTCCCTTGAAAATATCGTCAGTGGTCTTCCACGCCGGTCCTTCGGCCGTGGTGACGCGGAATTTCGCATTGGGCAGCTGATCGCCGACCTTGATAGGCATGATGTTCCTCTCTTGTGTTGCTGGTGTTGCTTAAGACGTATCGTAGCGCGCGGTTGGATTTAGTCGAGGTGGGTCGTGACTTCGATGGCATCGTTGCCAGCGACCAAAGTGAGCTTGATCTGAGCGCCTGCGATGCTCGAGCCCGACGGCACTCCGTCGACGTCAAAGGCGAAGCGCCGCGCTCCCTCCGGTCCACTTTCCACCGGCTCGGGCAACGGCAAAGACCATTGCCGTGTCGGACCTTCAGCGAAGAGATCGACCTCGCCGCCGTCAGGTACGGTCACGTCGATGATCACCCGCTGCCGGGAAGCGATGACTTCGCGATGCAAGGCCCGAACCGAAAGTGGCCCTGGCTCACCGAGCGCGGCAGGCCTGGGTACGCGCGCTTCGGCGACCCTGACGGCGGTATCTTCGCTCGATTGGCCGCCGGTGAGCTGCAATTGCGCCTTGCCGCTCGCCGGGATGCAGATCTTCTCGCAGACACCGTACTCGGCCTTCAGCCGCAGCGTCACCGGTCGGCGCGCGTCCTGCGGCATAACTTGCAATGGAAAAACGACCTCGCCGGTGTAACCAATGGAATTGCCGCCGGCTCCATCGGCAAAACGCCGCGGCACCGGCCAAAGCACGGTGACCCGTTTCACATTTTCAGAACCGGTGAAATCGAATGTGGGCGGCAAGCCGGAATCTCCCGCATAGCGCCAATAGGTCTTCCATCCTGGGGCGATGCGCATCGCAATGCCTGCCCGTAAGGCGGGCGCGCCGATACCCGTGGACCCTGCAACCAACCGCAGGGCGGAGCGCTGATCGACGTCCCAGGGCGAGGCGTCGTCCGCGCGGCTCGCGCCCGCCGCTGCCAGCAACAGAACGAGGGACAAGGGCGCCGCCCGGTACAGGCTGCGAAGTCGGGTCGATATCGGACAAACAGGATTGGGCATGACTTTTGAGATAATAACACCGAATTAATTGCGGCCAAAACACGAACGCGTTCTGTGTACGGAGCGGAAACATATACTTTGGTCACGGGCATTGCTTGGTTAACTGGTGGATGTGAAACTTTATCGGCCCGGATTCGTTCACAAAGCTGGTATCATCGGATAACCTTTTTGCATGCGCCCCCCTCGCTTGCCACCAGAGAAAAATCCAGCGCGCGGCTATCTGGACGGCCAGATGTTGATCGCGATGCCTGCGATGAATGACGAGCGCTTCGCCCGCAGCGTTATTTATGTCTGTGCGCACTCCTCTGATGGGGCGATGGGAATTGTCGTCAATCATCCGGTGGCGAACATCAATTTTCCCGATCTGCTGGTGAAGCTTGAGGTCATTCCTCCCGCCGAGCGCATCCAGCTGCCCTCCCGCGCGGGGGCAGTGAAGGTGCTCAAGGGCGGACCGGTGGAAACCGAGCGCGGCTTTGTGCTGCACTCGAGCGACTTCTTCATGGACAATTCGACGCTGCCGATTGACGACGGAGTCTTTCTCACCTGGACGCTCGATATCCTAAAAGCGATCGCGCGCGGCGACGGCCCCGCCAGTGCCATCCTCGCGCTCGGCTATGCCGGCTGGGGCGCGGGCCAACTGGAAAACGAGATCCAACAGAATGGCTGGCTGCATTGCGCCGCCGATCCCGAATTGATCTTCGGCAGCGATACGGATCGCAAATACGAGAAGGCGCTACGCAAGATCGGCATCGACCTCGGCATGCTCTCGAGCGAGGCCGGGCACGCGTGAAGCGCTAACTATCGCGCCATTTCCATCCGGTCGGCGGCGAGCAATTCGGTGGCTCGGTCCGCCGTCATCGGCTCCCCAAAGACAAAGCCCTGCGCATATTCGCAGCCGAGCTGGTAGAGCTCGACCGCATCGCTGTCGCTCTCCGCGCCTTCCGCTACCACTTCCATGCCGAGGTCGTGCGCGAGCGCAATAATCGAACGCAGGATCACCGGCCGCGTGCCGCGCGCCGTGGTGCGCACGAAGGACTGGTCGATCTTGATCGTATCGAAGGGAAAGCGCTGCAGATAGGCGAGCGAGGAATGCCCCGTGCCGAAATCGTCGAGCGCCAAGCCCGCGCCGAGCTCCCGGATGCGGGTCAGCATCTGCGCGGCATGTTCAGGATTTTCCATCACCAGCGACTCGGTGAGCTCCAGCTTGAGCGTGCCGCGCGCTAAGCCGGAACGCCCGAGTACCGTCCGCAGGTCCTGAATGAGATCGTGGCGCAAAAGCTGCCGCGAGGAGACATTAACACTGACAAAAACTGGATCGCGCTGGCGCACCCCGCGCTGCCAGATGCTCAACTGCCGCGCGGCGCGCTCGAGCGCGAACAGCCCGAGGTCGACGATTAGGCCGATTTCCTCGGCGATGCTGATGAATTCGCCCGGCGACATGCGACCCATCTTGGGATGATCCCAGCGCGCCAGCGCCTCGAAGCCGGCGATGGAACGGTCTTCCAGCCGGATGATTGGCTGGTACAGCAGTATGATTTCGTCCCGCTCAAGTGCACGCCGCAGATCGGATTCCAGCGTGATCCGGTCGGTCTTTCGCGCACGCATGGCGGGCTTGAAGATTTCGATGCGGTCGCCGCCAATGCGCTTGGAATGATACATCGCGAGCTCGGCGTCCTTCAGCACCTCCTCGGTGTTCTGTGGCTGGTCGTCGGCAAGAGCGATGCCGATCGACGCGGTGAGGAAAACCTCGCGGTCATTGAAGGTGATCGGCGCCCGCAAGGCGCGGCGCAGCGTATCCGCTAAAGCGGAAACACGATCCGGTTCGCGTTCTGACAACAGGATTAACGCAAACTGGTCGCCGGAAATCCGCGCCAACGTATCCTGCGGCTTCAGCAGCCGGCCCAGTCGGCGTGCGAGCGTGAGTAGAATGGAATCGCCGACCGCGATGCCGACGGAATCATTTACCTGCTTAAAGCGATCGAGGTCGAGAACCAGAACCGAGGGACGAATCGAGGTATCGGCTCGCGCAAATCCGAGAGCCGCCTCTAATCGGTCCATGAACAGCTCGCGGTTGGGGAGTCCGGTGAGATTGTCATGCACAGCGTCTTGCAGGAGACGTTCTTCCGCGGTCTTGAATTCTGTCACGTCGCTCAAGGTGCCGATCAGCCGCACCACTTCGCCGTCGGAACCGACCACCGGCCGCGCTTTGAGCGCGAACCAAAGATAGCGGCCGTCCGGCGTGCGCAGACGGAATTCCTGCATCAGCCGTCCGCGCCGCTGCTCCAGCACGCTGTCGAGCGAAGCGCGAAAACGGTCGCGGTCGAGCGGATGCAGCACGTCCAGCCAGCTTGCTGCCGGGCCTTCCAGCGTTCCGCGTTTTAGACCCAACAGTTGCTCGGTTTCCGGACTGGTATAGATCTTGTCGGCCGCGACGTCCCAATCCCAGATCATGTCGCCCGCGCCGGTAAGCGCCAGCGCCCGGCGTTCCACATCGGAAACGATGCCCTGGCCGACGCCGCCGGAGAAGGCATGCTGCATCACGGTGAAGCCGATCAGCATCACGATCAGCACCAAGCCGCCGAGCAGTGCCGGCCCCACAATGTCATTGGTCATGTTGCCGGTCACGGTCAGCGCCGCGGCGAAAACCCAGACCAGGAACAGGAACCATGTCGGGATTAGCAACACCGCGCGGTCGAAGCCGTGGGTCGAAAGATAGATCACCAGCCCGAACCCGAGCGCGGCGACCAGTGCCAGGGATATGCGCGCGATCCCGGAAGCTACGGCGGGGTCAAACAGCGCGAGCCCAACCAGCGCGGTGAGAAAGGCCAGCCAACCGCAAGTGATGTGCACATAGCGCACATGCCAGCGATTGAGATTGAGATAGGCAAACATGAAGACCAGCAGGGTCGCCGCCAGGATCGCTTCGCCGGAAGCGCGCCAGATGCGCTCGCT
>JAXDOO010000188.1:0-3442 GCA_034668865.1 Alphaproteobacteria bacterium | reverse complement strand
AACGCAGCGCAATGAAATTCAGCGCGGTGGTGCCAAGCATCAGCACCGACCGTATGACCTGGAACACCGGCCGCCGCGTGACCATCAACCGCGGATGCGTGATGGGATTGACCAGCACCAGAGCCAGCACAAAGGCGCTGATGTAGCGCGCGGCGACAATCTGCGACGTCGGCATTGCCGGACTGAGATATTTCGCCGTCGTGTCGAGCAGGGCAAAGCACGCCACCGCCCCGCACATCAGGGCGATGCCGGTGAGCCGCTGGCGGCGTTCGTGCTGGGCGTCTTTCATGGGTAATTTCGGCGGAATATTAAGGCGCAGAAACCGCAACTTAGTGAGCCACGGCAAAGACGGCGAGAGGCCAATAGTCTGAGCAGCCTTGCCGGACGCGCTATTGTTCGGGTTGTGGGCTTACGCTAGGAATCGCATGCGGGGCCTGCGGCGGTCGCCCCGATTCCCAAGGCTCGCGAGCCCAAGCACCGCCTCCTTCGGGAACGAGGGAGGTTGAGATGTGTGCGAGCGAGATCACCGGCCGATCCACCCTTCTCGACAGACCCCGTTTTGGGGGCGAGGCCTTCCGCGTCTGGCTGCGCTTCACCGCCCTGAGCTTTGGCGGGCCGGCGCGCCCGATCGCGGTGATGCATCTGCACAACGTCGCAATTCGCGCGACGATACTCGCGGGAGCCCTGGTCTTTTGCATGATGGAGGCGAGTATTGCCATGGCAGATCAAGCAAGCTTCGCGGATGATACGGTTGGCGCTTCACCGAAAGGGTGGACCGCGACGATGACCGGCAAAGGCAATCCGAAATGGACAGTCGAGGAGGATCCGACGGCGCGCTCCAAAGCAAGGGTGGTCAAGCAGTCAGGAACTGCCACCTACCCGCTTCTGCTTAAGGATGGGACAAGCCTCAAGAACGGCTTTGTCGAAATTTGGTTTAGAACCATATCGGGATCGGAGGATCGCGCGGCGGGTATTGTCTGGCGAGCGCGGGATGCCAACAACTACTACGTCGTCCGCGCCAATGCGCTGGAAGATAACGTCGTTGCGTATAAGACCGTGAATGGGGCGCGCAGCGCCCTCGATATTGTCGGACGCAAAGGCGGATACGGAGTCACGGTGCCGGTCCCCTCGGGCCAATGGCATGCCCTGCGCGTAGAGTTTGCCGGCAGCCATTTCAAGGTGCTGTTTAACGGAAAGGCCGCCTTTGAAGTCGAAGACGGAACGTTTGCCGATGCAGGGCAAATCGGGCTCTGGACCAAAGCCGACAGCGTAACGGCATTCGATGATATTTCATACGGCGCCCTGCCCTAGCGGCCACAGAAACCGAAGCATGATCGACGTCCAGCGCTGGCTTTATGAAAACGCAACCGGAGCTCTGAAAGCTTTTGCCGGCACGCCTGACTTTGCGGTGTTGGCAGGCGGATTGGCCTTTGCGGTTTTATTCGGCTTCGTGCATGCACTGATGCCCGGCCATGGTAAGATTGCGCTCGTTTCCTATTATTTGGGCAACCCATCCCGGCTTGTGGGCGGCCTTGCAGCCAGCGTCATTCTGATCCTCACGCATGTCGGCTCAGCCGTTCTTACCGTCATCGGCGGCTTTGCGGTTCTCAGGAGCACGCTGGCGGGCGTCGGCCGCGCGCCGGCCTTCGAAGCCGCGAGCGCGCTTATGGTCACAGCCATCGGCATCTGGCTTCTCATTCGAGCCCTCCGGCATTCGCACAGCCACGGCGAAACCGACAGCCGTTCGCTTGCTTTCGCCACCGGCCTTGTGCCTTGTCCGCTCACAACTTTCATCATGGTCTATGCCAGCACCCGGGGAATTGTCGGCGCGGGACTGCTGCTCACCGGCGCCATGACGCTTGGCATGATCGCAACGATCCTACTTTTCGTCGGCGCTGCAATACTCGTGCGGGAGCGAGCCCTTGGCTTCCTCGCCCGTACAGCGCAAACGCGCGAACGGCTGGGGCGCTTGCTGGAAGCAGGCGGGGCTGCGGCCGTAATCGCCTTCGGACTGTGGATGTTCGCAAACCGCAGCGCATAGGCGGGACTGTAGGCCGGACCTGCCTCATGGCGGCACAAACCCGAGTAAAGCGTGTATGTAAATCTGGAAAGAGTCGTCACGCTGTACGCGCGCGCGTGAGAAGAAGCGAAACAATCATCATACCCGTTCGATGTTGTTGCTGGATGGCTACATATGCGATCATGAAGTTATGGCGGATTGGAAACTGCACAATCATCATACCGACCACGATCATGACGATGATCACGGCCATGACCATTCTCCTGACCATGGCACGCACGGCCACAGCCACGGAGTAGTCGATCCCTCCATCACCACCACCGAGCGCGGAATATGGGCGCTGAAGTGGTCGTTTGTGAGCTTGATGATCACGGCTTTGTTGCAGGTGGTGGTCGTGGCCTTCACCGGCAGCGTCGCGCTCCTTGCCGACACGATCCACAACTTCGCCGATGCGGCGACGGCGATCCCATTGGCTATCGCTTTCTGGTTCGCACGGAAGCCGCCGAGTCTCCGCTTTGGTTTCGGTTATGGCCGCGTGGAAGACCTTGCGGGCGTCACCATTGTTTTCGTGATTCTGGGGAGCGCGATCATCGCCGGGTATCAGAGCGTAGGGCGCCTGATGCATCCCGTGGAGATTTCTCATCTCTGGGCCGTCGCAGCCGCTTCGATCGTCGGCTTCATCGGCAATGAAGCCGTCGCGATCTTCCGCATCCGGATCGGGCGTGAGATCAATAGCGCCGCCCTGATCGCCGACGGCCAACACGCGCGCACGGACGGCTGGACCAGCCTCGCGGTGCTGGCCGGCGCCGTCGGCGTCTGGCTGGGATATCCACTCGCCGATCCCATCATTGGCCTGCTCATCACCATCGCCATCTTCGGCATCGTGATCCAAAGCGGCAAGGCTATCTTCACGCGGATGCTGGACGGTGTTGATCCGGCGGTCATTGGCGAGATACGCCGCGTCGCCGAGCATGTGCCGGAGATTAGAGAGGTTACCGAAGTGCGGGCGCGCTGGCTCGGGCATCGCTTGCATGCCGAGCTGAACATTGCCGTCGATCCCCAGATGACGGTCGAGCAGGCGCACACGGTTGCTACCGAAGTGCGGCATCGCCTGTTACACAAGCTGGATTACCTGTCGCTGGTCGTCATTCACGTCGATCCGGTCGACCGCTCCGGCGAGGCGCATCACCGCATTGACGCCCACGAGCATGACGGGCTGCACCTCCATTCACACGCCGGTTGAAGACGCGACGGAGCCGTTGAAAGCTTGACGAAAGTAATCTAGCAACCTCCTTTGCGGGGCCTGCGGCGGTCGCCCCGTTTTCCCAGGCTCGCGAGCCCAAGCACCGCCTCCTTCGGGCACGAGGGAGGTTTGAGGTATGTCTGCGAGCGAAGTGGCCGGCCGATCCACCACATTCAAGC
>JAXDOO010000187.1:0-19938 GCA_034668865.1 Alphaproteobacteria bacterium | reverse complement strand
TCGACGAACAGCGCCTCCATCACTTTTCTCTGAAATGGCGCCATACCGCATCCCTCCCCGATTATCGTTTTCTCTGCGTCACGCGACGACTGACCGCAACCCGCCGGGCTTGTCTGCGTAAGACGGCTTTTGCGCGGCGATGCGCAGCTTGTCGGCATAATGCAGCCAAGCCTTGTCCTGTGAGCGCTGCTTCAGGATCTGCTGGCTGATCTCTTCGGACTGTTGCGGTGACAGGTATTGCGGCTTGCCGCCCATCTGCCGGGTAATCGCCAGGATCTTGAAAGACTCTTCGAGGTAAAGCGTCAACAGCAGGGCTTCCTTGAGGTCCTTCCCGACCACGATCGTGCCGTGTCCTTGCTGCAGGAGCGCACAGCCCGGCCCAAGCGCCCGGGCGATGTCCCCGGCGCGGTCTTCCGACTTGGTCTGCCCGGGGCTGGCATAGGTCGCGATCTTGCCGTGGAAGGGCGCGCCGTAGTGATGGATCGGACGGAATTCTTCGTTCAGCGTGCCGAAGGCAATCGCGTAAGGCGGATGGGTGTGGATGATGGCGCCGACGTCGGGCCGCGCCGCGTAGATCGCCGGATGCGCCTTGTAGTCTTTCAGCACAGCGCCGGGCTCGTAGATTTTGATATTCTCGACTGTGACGCGCGTCGGGCTTGTAATCGGGTGCGCCATCATACGGCCGCCGGGCAGCCGGCAGCTCACGTTGAAAGCCGCTTCGGCGACTCCTTCATTGACGAGAACATGACAGGCTGTAACGAAATCTTCCCGCAGCTGCCGCTCGTCCTGGCCGCTGCCGATATCGGCAACTTGAGCACCCGCCATAGCGGTCTCCCTTGCTGGCTTATTCCTTTGTTATTGCGGGCGAGCATAGCATAACCCGGCTGCGGCACGACCGGATTTTCGTTTTTCGACGGCCGTTTCAAAAATTGCTTAGGCCGGCTCTTTTAGCGGCGCCGTCATGTAGCGGCGCACCAGCTCGGCCGTGAGAACGACATTCGGATCGTATTCCGGCGCATTCTCGAACTGCTCCAGGTCGTTCAGTCCGCAACTCTGGTAGATGCGGTTGATCGCCGAGATCAGCCGCGCCGGCCGTTTCGGGTCGGCGTTGAAATGCTGGTGAATGGTGTTGGGGGGAATGTAGATCATGTCGCCGGCTTCCCACTCAAAGCGCTGGATCTCGCTGACCGGCGTCCAGTGGTAGGTGTCGGTGATCTCAACGTCGCAGTCCTGATGCAGGTCGTAGCCGCGGCCCTCGACCACGTAGAGGCATTCTTCCGCCAGATGCCGATGCCGGCCGGAGCGGCTGCCGGGCGGGATGAACTGCATGTAAGCGTCCACGGTTTCCATCCGCGTATTCATGCGCACGTTGAGCAGGTGCTTGAGGAGCCCCTGGCGCGACATCTCCCACGGCATTTCGTCGGGACGGATGACCTTCTTGCGCCGCGCGTTGCGCTCAGGGGCTTCCGTCGCTTCATCCAGCAGCGCCTGGTAGAATTTTTCGTTCAGCGCGCCCTGGTTCCAGGCCTTCGTTTCATCCCACGCCATTCCTCGACCTCTTCGCTTCCTTTTGACCGCGCCGCTTATTCTGCCGGGTGATTGTAATTTTCCTCGTCGTCGCGCGGCACGAAATTGCCTTGCGTCGGAGACGGATTCTTCTCCTCGCGTTCCACGGTGTGTTGGAACAGCATATTCATGAACAGGTACATCGGCTTGGTCTTCAACACCAGGGACCGCGCCGGCTCGCGCTCGCTGGCGTTAAAGTGCTGATGGACGCAATTGTTGTGCACGATCACCACGTCGCCCGCCTGCCAGTCGTAGCGGATGCCGTCATGGATCTCGTATCCCTTGCCGTCGAGGATGTAGAAAGCTGCCTCATTGACGTGGCCGTGCTTGGAGGTCTTGCCGCCCGGAGCATATTCCTCGAGGTGAATATGCAGCGTCTGGGTACGGCCGTCCTCCGGCTCCATATAATGGCGGCTGTAATGCTGCGGGCCGCCGTCGAGCTTGAGATCCTTGCCCTTGATGACGCGCGGTATTGAGCGGAGTCGCTTCAGCTCGTCCTTCAGGCCGTAATTACCCGTAAGCGCGCGGACGAAGGTCCGCTCCACGTTCGGGTCGTGCGCTTTGTTTCCCATGCGATCCTCTTGTGCGCGCTGTTGGCGCGATTGTCGGCGAAAGTTTAACGGAAGCCCGCTTTCCGTCTAGCTGGGAATGTCGACGGCCATTACCCCGCCGTCGACGAACAGGTTCTCGCCCAGCACGAAAGTGGCATCATCGGATACCAGAAACAGCACGGCCTTGGCGACGTCGGTAGGCTCGACTGGGCGCTTGAGCAGGTTGGTGACCGGCCGGTCGGGATTGAAGTCGTCCCGGCCTACCGGCGAGCCCGCCTTATTGGGCGAGACCGAATTAACGCGGATATTATGCGGCGCGAGTTGCACCGCCATGCTGCGGGTCAGGTTGATCACGCCGCCCTTGGCCGTGGTGTAGGCGATGGCACGCGGCCGCCCGCGCCAACCTGAGGTCGAGGCGATATTCACCATCTTGCCGCCCGAGCCCTGCACGATCATCTGCTTGGCGACGAACTTGCCCATCAGGAACGGACCCTTCAGCGTGACACTCATGACGCGGTCCCATTCCTCTTCCGTCAGGTCGATGATGGTCTTGTTGTCGGAGATCGCCACATTGTTAATCAGGATATCGATGCGACCGAAGCGTTTGGTGACGTCGGCCACGCCACGTTCCACATCGCTGCCCTTCGACACGTCCACCACGAAAGCGGCGGCGTCTCCACCGGAGGCGCTAATCCCGGCTGCGACCTTTTCTCCGCGCGCCTTGTCCATGTCGAAGATCGCGACTTTGGCGCCTTCGGCGGCAAACAGCTTGGCGATTTCCTCGCCGATATTGCGGCCGCCGCCCGTGACGATCGCCACCTGATCTTTCAGCTTCATCCATCAGCTGCCTTGTTTTGTAAGCTCTTGTCATTCCTATCGCCGGGGTAGGCCGGTGTCGAGCCGCCGTCGCGGGGGTCTTCGATGCTGTTTCCCTCTCCACACAGGCTGCGCTAGGAAGAACCCGGCAGCGGAGCGGAAGAACAAGAAGGCATTTAGGAATGGGGCGTTACCGCGTAACGGTCGACACGGGCGGGACATTTTCCGATTTCGTCTATCTGAATGAGGAAACCGGCGAGGTTTCGATCAGCAAAGTGCCGTCCACGCCGGACGATCCTTCACGCGCGATTTTGCACGGCCTCGAGATGCTGCTGGCCAAGGGCGTGCGCGCGGACGAGATCAGCTATTTCTGTCACGGCACCACGGTCGGCACCAATGCCCTGCTGGAAGGCAAGGGCGTCGCCACCGGGCTGCTGGTGACCGAAGGCTTTAGCGCCATCTATCCCGTCGGCGAGCAGGCGCGGCCCTACGGCGCGGCGATTTTCGACGTGATGTACGACAAGCCGCCGCTGCTGGTTACGCCCAGCGCTACGGGAGAAGTGAAGGAGCGCATCGATTTTCGCGGCACCGTGCTGCGGGAGCTGGATGAGGCGGCGCTGCGGCAAACTCTGCGCAGGCTAAAGGAGCAGAAGGTCGAATCCCTCGCCGTCTGCCTGCTGTTTTCATTTCTGCATCCGCAACACGAGCAGCGCGTGGCGGAGCTTATCCGCCAGGAAATGCCGGGTTGCGCGATTTCGCTTTCGTCGGAAATTCTGCCGCAAATCCGCGAGTATTACCGATTGAGCACGACGGTAATCAACGCTTACCTGCAGCCGATACTCGCGCATTACATTGCTCAACTGGAGCAGCGGCTGACCGGAGCCGGTATCAACACCAAGCAAAAATACATCATGCAGTCGAACGGCGGCATGTCGACATTCGAAGCCGCTGCGCGCAAGGCGGTGACGAGCGTGCTGTCCGGGCCGGCCGGCGGGGTGACCGCGGGCGCCTATGCCTGCCGCATGACCGGGATGCAGAACATCATCACCTTCGACATGGGTGGCACTTCCTGCGACGTCGCTCTGATCAAGGACGGCGAGCCTTTCCTCTCCAGCCGCGGCAAGATCGAAGGCCGCGACATCGCGGTGCCCATGATGGACATCAACACGGTGAGCGCGGGCGGCGGCACCATCGCCAAGGTGGACCGTTTCGGCGCGCTCGAAGTCGGTCCCGAAAGCGCCGGCGCGGTCCCCGGCCCGGCCTGCTATTCGCGCGGCGGCAAGGTGCCGACCATCACCGACTGCAATGTCGTGCTCGGCTATCTCGGCGAGGACAATTTCCTCGGGGGCAAAATGCATCTCGACGCCGCCAAGGCGCGTGAGGCGATCGAGGAGGTGGTTTGCAAACCGCTGTCGATGAACTTGGCGGATGCCGCCGAAGGCATCGTGCGCATCATCGATGTCAAGATGGCGGAGGCGATCAAGGCAATTTCCACCATGCGTGGGCATGACCTGCGCGATTTTATGCTGCTGGCTTTTGGTGGCGCCGGCCCGGTGCATGCCTGTCGGATCGCTCGCGATCTCGGCATGGCTGGAGTCATCGTGCCGCTCTATCCCGGCGTCTATTCCGCCATTGGCCTGGTGATGTCAGACGTCAAGCACGACTACATCCAGTCGCGCATGACGCCGCTGGCCAAAATTGAGGCTAAAGATTTGACCCATATGTTCGATCAGCTTGTCTCGCAGGCGCTGGACGATCTGCGCGCCGACGGCTTCGCCCCCGACACCATCCGAGTCCAGCGCTCCCTAGACATGCGCTATGCCGGCCAGGGCTACGAGATCACCATTCCCTGCGAGCCGGAGATGATGACCGCCGAGGGTTTGAAGACGTTGCGCAAATCCTTCGACGAGGTGCATCGCGGGATGTTCGGCCATAGCGCACCGGAAGAGCCGGTGGAGATCGTTTCCTACCGCGTGCGCGGCGTGGGCCAGGTGCCGGCGGTGGAAATGCCGCGCTTCAAGCGCGCCGGGGCCACGTTGAAGGACGCGCTGCGCGAAACCAGAAAAGTCCGCTTCGATGGCAAGACCGTGGATTGCCCGATCTACCAGCGCGAAAAGCTCGATGTAGGGCTGACTTTCAGCGGCCCGGCTGTGCTCGACCAGTTCGACTGCACCACCGTCATCGGCCCCGGCCAGACGGCGCGGGTGGACGAGTGGAAAAACATTATCGTGACGCAGGAGCGGTGATGCATATCGACGCCGTCGACCTCGAAGTGGTGAAGGCGAGCCTCTCCGGCATCGTGCTGGAGATGCAGAACTCGCTGTTCCGCACCGGCTTCTCCACCATTGTGCGGGAATCGCAGGACGCCTCCTGCGCGCTGATGAACGCCAAGGGCGAGGTGGTGGCGCAGCATGTGGTGCTGCCGCTGCATATCGGCGCCTTTCCGGCCTGCTGCGCGGCGGTGTTGAAAGAATTCGACGACATCGCCGAAGGTGATGCCTTCCTGATCAACCATCCCTACCAGGGCGGCAGCCCGCATGCGCCGGACATGTGCGTGATCACGCCGGTGTTCGTCGACGGCAAGCTGTTCGGCTTCGCCGGCAGCATCGCGCATAAGAGCGACATCGGTGGTCCGGTGCCGGGAAGCTGCTCCGGCCAGGCGCGCGAGACCTTCAACGAAGGCCTGCATCTTCCCGCCGTGCGCTACCAGCGCCGCGGCGTCACCTCAGGCGACATCGAGCGCATTATCGCCGCCAATAGCCGCACGCCCGAGCTGGTGCTCGGTGATATCCGCGGTCAAGTCGGTTCGGGCCGTCTGGGTGAACAGCGGCTGCTCGAGCTGGTCAGCAAATATGGCAAGGAAAAGATCGGGGCCTGCTACGCGCGCCTGTTTGAGCTTTCCGAGCAGCGCCTGCGCGGCGCCGTCGCCGAATGGAAGGACGGCCGTTTCGAAGCCGAGCGCCTAGTCGATGACGACGGCATCGAGCTCAATACGCCAGTGCGAGTGCATGTGGTGGTGGAGAAAAAAGGCGACAGCATCCATTTCGATTTCAGCGGCTCGGCCGATCAGACCAAGGGGCCGGCAAATATCCGCCCGCCGCTGGCACAGGCCGCCGTGGCCTATGTGCTGATCTCGCTAATCGACCCGCATATGTATGTCTGCAGCGGGATGATTAACGCTTTCACCATCACCGCGCGCGAAGGCAGCGTGATCAACCCCCACTTTCCGGCACCGGTGAATACCTACAACCCAACCGTTCACGCGGTCGTGGATGCGATCTTCGCTGCACTCAGCCATGTGGTGCCGGGACGCGCCCGCGCCGACGGCAGCGGGAGCCGCTCGATCGTCATCGGCGGACGCAGCACCTATACCGGCAAAGGTTATGTGCAATATGAGATCCTCGCCGGCGGCGCGGGCGCGCGGGCGGCAAAAGACGGCGGTTCAGGCATAACCGTCAACCAGAGCAACGCCAAGATCGCCCCGGTGGAGATCATCGAAAGCGAATTCCCGACGCGGCTGACGCGGTTCGAATTGATCCAGGACTCGGGCGGCGCCGGACAGTTCCGCGGCGGACTGGGCTTGCGGCGCGAATATCTCAACCTGGCCGATGCGCGCTTCTCCATCCGCTCGATGAAGCACACGATCCCGCCGCATGGCAGCCACGGCGGAAAGACCGGCCGCACCGGCGATATCTGGATCAATCCCGACACCGCCGCGGCCAAGCGGCTACCGACGCGCTATGCCGATTATCCGCTGAAGGAAGGCGACGTCTTCCGGCTCGATACACCCGGCGGCGGCGGTTTCGGCGACCCGCTCGCACGTGATCCGGCACAGGTGCTGGCCGACGTGGGGCAGGGTTATGTCTCGATGGAAGCCGCCGAGCGCGATTATGGCGTCGTGATCGATAAAGCCGGCCGCGCTGTGGACGAGGCCGCGACTGCCAGGCGGCGCGCTGCCACGAAAGCCGGGTGAATGGGATGACCGACGCCGTGATCCGGAAACGGCGGGTGTTTCATCTGCCAGGCTTTGATCCCGCGCCGCCGACGGCGGTGAAGCGACGCTTTACGCGAGAGTTGCGCCGCTTCGAAAAAACCTGGTCAGCGCAGGCTGCGGTTTCCGACATCGGTGCGAACGATGAGACCTGGAGGGTCACCGCGTCGGGCCCGAACTGGAACGTTGAGACGCATTATCGCCTCGTGGCCTGGAACGATGTGATCGAAGCGGCGGCGAAGAAGCCGATGTGGCTGCGCGTTCCGCAAGGGCTATTGGCGTTCCTCGATTTTGCCGTCGGTGCGTTGCCACGATATCTGCGCGCCAACTGGCGTTATGCGGGATTTTTCCTCTATCCCTTCGTCATGTTCGCGGCGCTGGCGGCGCTCGCCATATACATCGGCCGCTATACCGCGAGCGCAAGCGGCTATTTGCTGGCCGGCATCGCGGTCGCGCTCGCCATCTTCGCCCTGCTCTGGCAATGGCCGGGACGACGGCTTTTTCTGCATCTTCTGTTCGACGACTGGATCTTTTCCCACCTCTATGTGCGCGGGAGCGATCCGGCCATGGAAGCCAAACTCGACCGCACAGCGCGGGAAGTCGTCGAAGCAGCGCGTGAGGGCAAGTATGACGAGGTCGTGGTAATCGGCCACAGCCTCGGGGCAATGCTGGCCATCGATGTGCTCGACCGCGCGCTTCGGCTCGAGCCGGAGCTCGGTCAGAAAGGCACGCGCGTCGCGCTGATTTCGGTGGGCTCCTCGATCCTGAAAATCGGGCTGCACTCGGCCGCGGTGCGTTTCCGCGCTTCCGCCGAGTGCGTCGCTTCCGCGCCCGGAATCTTCTGGGGCGACTATCAGGCCATCTCCGACATCATGAATTTCTACAAGCGCGACCCGCTCAGCGCGATGGGACTGCCGACACGGAACGTGCCGCTGGTGCGCATGGTTCGGATCCGGCACATGCTCGATCCGGCCATCTACAAGCGCATCCGTTATCGTCCCCTGCGCATGCATCTGCAATTCGTGAGCGGAAACAACATTCGTAACGCATATGATTATTTCATGCTGGTGTGCGGCCCGCTAAGCGCGGAGCGGCAGGTGCGCGGCCTCGGCGCGCTCTCCGCGATCGGCCCGGACGGGGCACTCATAGAAGGGCCGCCTGCATGACTCCTGCCATTGCCAAGGCGATCTATATCCTGCTTGCCGTGGCCTGGTACGCTCTCCGCTATCCGCATGCGCGCCGTGCGCGGCGCACGCCGGTCATTCGCAGCGCCCGCGGTCCTCGCGAAATCGCGCTGCTGCTGATCTCGCTGACAGGGTTGGGGATCCTGCCCTTCCTTTATGTGGCGACCGGCTTTCCGCAATTTGCCGATTATCCATTCCGACCGATGCAGGCCTGGCTGGGTTTGCTAGCGGCGATTGCTGCCTTTGCCATGTTCTTGGCCACCCACCGCGCGCTTGGCCGTAACTGGTCGGTCAGCCTTGATGTGCGCCAGGATCACCGGTTGATCACCGAAGGCGTCTACCGGCACGTGCGGCATCCCATGTACACGGCCTTCTGGCTTTGGGCCGTGGCACAGGCCTTGTTGCTGCCCAATTGGATGGCCGGACTTTCAGGGCTGCTCGGCTTCGGAATTCTGTATTTCCTCCGTATCGGCCAGGAGGAGCAGCTGATGCTCGACACCTTCGGCGACGACTACCAGGCCTATATGGCGCGTACCAAACGACTGATTCCTGGGGTTTACTAAGCCACCGCGTGGCGGATTTACCGCAGTCAGCAAAATTTTTGGCGCTGCGACGCACAGACTGCATCTTAAACGATGTTTGGCGCTTAAAACGATTACGCCGGCGCCGGTTGTCCTCGCGAGGATCGAGCAACATGAGCGCCGTGTTGATTCGGGTGGGGTTTGGCGATGAATCGCAGGAGTGGCATTCGTGCCCTGGTGAGCGTCGGCGCGCTCGGCTTGGCGCTCGGTGTTGGGCTTCCCGCCACACAGGCCCAGGTCCTGGCCACGCTGGGCGAACCGAGCCCGCCAGCTGCCATCCCTTCGGCGAAAGATGCAGCGAAGAAAGCACAAAAATCCGAGCGCGGCATGGTGAGTCTGGGCGGCTATAGCCCGGGCACCATCGTGATCAAAACGCGCGAAAGACGGCTCTATTACGTGCTAGGCGACGGCAAGGCAGTGCGCTATCCGGTCGGCGTCGGCCGTCCCGACAAGCAGTGGTCCGGGCATTCGGCCATCAGCGGCAAATACATCAGGCCGGCCTGGTCACCGCCGGAGGAGATCCGGCTCGACAATCCGGGGCTTCCCTATGTGATTCCGGGCGGCGCGCCCGACAATCCGATGGGAGCCGCCGCCCTGACGATTGCCGGCGGCGAATACGCCATTCACGGCACAAACCGTCCAGGCTCGGTCGGCGGGTTCGTTTCCTACGGGTGCATCCGGATGCTCGATTCGGACATCCTGGACCTGTTCGAGCGCGTCGCGGTCGGGACGCCGGTCGTCGTAGAACGCTAAAAGCTATTGTTCCTTGGAAATCCTGCAAAATCTCGGTGTGAAGTGCAACCTTTTGGGGAGGAAGTGTGGCTTTTATGCACTAGCGACTGCTGACGGATTTCTCTTATATGGGATCGTGGGTTTTTACCTATCAAACATGGTGTGGCAGAGGGGTTCTCCATGAGAAAGATCGCGATTGCTTTGGTCGCTTGCTTCGTGGCAGCGAGCTTGGCCGGATGTGTTGGCAAAGGCAAAGGCCCTGTCGGCAAGGGCAAAGGCAAGGCGCCTGCGCCTTCGGCCGTCGTCACTAAGGGCTAAACTAATCTTGACTGGCGGGCCGGGGTAAAAGCCGGCCCGCCATTCTTGTTCTTCGCGGGCTCCCGGCTCGCGTCGGTTTGTATTGGACACGTAGTAGAGCGTGTATTGGGCCGCGAACGCCGATGCGGCCGCCGATGCCCGCTTCTGGAGAATTCGGCGATGCAGGCCAACAAGAAAATCGGTTTCCTGGCGGCTTTATGCGCTGTCGCCCTGTCCTGGGGACTTCCCGGAGCGATGGCGCAGGAAAATCTGCGAGAAGCGTCAGCGACATCGCAGACCCCGGTTACGATCTCTCAAAATTCAGCGGGAAAGCGCTACTTCGTTGAGTTCCGCTCCCGGAGTGCCTTGAGTTACGGCCACACCTTCTTGGTGCACGGGAGGCTCAATGCGAATGGCCAGGTCGGGCAGGTAACCAAGGAACAAGTCGCCGGCCTGCATCCTGCGACCGAAAGTTCCGTGCCCTGGATGATCGGTCACGTGATCCCGGTGGTTTCGGAGAACGGCTGGAGCGACGGCGACACCGAGGACGAATACATCACCGCGCGCTATCGCGTTCTCCTCACCGAAGAGGAATACGCCAAGGTTTCGGCCAATATCCGCCATCTGCAGAAGAACTCGCCGCTCTGGCACGCCGTTCTCTACAACTGCAACGCATGGGTTGGCGACGTGGCGAAGTCCATGGGCTTGAAGGTCCCGAACTCGGGACTCTATCCCGAGGATTATATCAGCGGCATAGCCAGTCTGAACGGAGGAACGGCCGCGCGGCCGAACCCGTCGATACGCTCGCCCCTGCCGGGCACAACCGCCAAACCTGCGGCCGCCAAACCACGCACTGCTAAGCCTGCCACGCCGCAACCCGCGACCGCGCCAACGGCAGCAGCTGCGCAAGCTCAGACCTCCACTAACACGGCCCGTTAAAAGGAATTGAGGGGGATGGGGCTCCCTCCGCCGACTTCGGTCGGCGGGGGGATTTTCTTTATGCCGGCGTAACGCCTTGATGGATAGCCCACAGGCACCGTACCCACTAAGCTTAGCAGTGGCTGTTTAGGAGCCCTGACCCTCTACCGGCTGGTGGGCCCGTGAATGACGATTTCATCCTCGTAACGGACGGTCTCACTAAAGAGTTCGCTGGCTTCATGGCCGTCAGCGGTGTCAATCTGGCCATCCGGCGCGGCAGCATTCATGCCTTTATCGGGCCAAATGGCGCCGGCAAGACCACTTGTTTCAACCTGCTCACGAAATTTCTCAAGCCGACCCGCGGCCGCATCGTCTTCAAAGGTAACGACATCACCAAGCTTGCGCCGGCGGAAGTAGCGCAGCTCGGCCTGGTTCGCTCATTTCAGATCTCCGCCGTATTTCCTCATCTCACTGTGCTGGAGAATGTTCGACTTGCGCTGCAAAAAAAGCGCGGTGGCTCTTTCGATTTCTGGCGGTCGAAACGCGTCCTCGACAATCTCAATGGCCGCGCGGCCGCGCTGATCGAGGACGTCGGCCTGCAGGAATTTGCGCCGATCCCCGCGGTCGAACTGCCTTATGGCCGCAAGCGGGCGCTGGAGATCGCGACGACGCTTGCGGTCGATCCCGAGCTGATGCTTTTGGACGAGCCGACGGCCGGCATGGGACACGAGGATATCGATCGCATCGCGGCGCTGATCAAGCGGGTGGCGGCCAACCGAACAGTCTTGATGGTGGAACATAATCTCAGCGTGGTCGCTACCATCTCCGACCGCATCACCGTGCTCACCCGCGGGCGCGTGCTGGCGGAAGGTGATTACGCAACCATTTCGGCTAACGCGAAAGTGCGTGAAGCTTATTTGGGGACGGGCCATGAATGAATCCCAGCCTGTCCGCCCCCTGCTCGCGGTGCAAAATCTACAGGCTTGGTATGGCGAATCGCACATCCTGCATGGTGTGACTTTCGAGGTGCGTGCCGGTGAAGTGGTAACGTTGCTCGGCCGTAACGGCGCCGGCAAGACTACGACCCTGAAATCAATCATGGGTATGGTTGGCCGTCGCACCGGCTCGGTCCGCTTCGAAGAGAGGGAATTGATCTCGCTGACCTCGGACACGATCGCGCGAGCCGGTATCGCCTTTTGCCCGGAGGAACGCGGTATTTTCGCCAGCTTGAGCGTGGACGAGAATCTGGATTTGCCGCCGCAGGTGCGGCCGGGCGGCCTGTCGCGGGCAGATATTTTCCAGTTGTTCCCGAATATTTCCGAGCGCCTCAACAGCCAAGGCACCAAGCTGTCCGGCGGCGAGCAGCAGATGCTCGCGATCGCCCGAATTCTCCGCACGGGCGCGCGTTTTCTTTTGCTTGACGAGCCGACCGAGGGGCTGGCGCCAGTCATCATCAACCAGATCGGAAAAACGATCCGCGTGCTCAAGGAGCAGGGCTTCACCATCCTGCTGGTCGAACAGAACTTCCGTTTCGCCGCGACGGTCGCGGATCGCTATTTCGTGATGGAGCACGGCCGCATAATCGACGGTTTTGACGCTCCGGAACTAAAGTTCAACCTTGGCAAGCTGCACGCTTATCTCGGGGTGTGATATCGTCGGCAAGCCCTCAGCACAGAGAGGAAGCCTATGAAGACTCTTAGAAATCTTGCGGTTTTGGGTACGATTCTCGCGAGCAGCTCCGCCTTCGCGCAGTATACCGACGGCCTCATCAAAATTGGTGTGATGAACGACATGTCGGGCACCTACTCCGACCTGAGCGGCCAAGGCTCGGTTATCGCCGCACGCATGGCGGTGGAAGATTTTGGTGCGGTCGCCAAGGGCATGAAGGTCGAAATCGTCGGCGCCGATCACCAGAACAAACCGGACGTTGGCTCCAATGTCGTGCGAACCTGGATCGACCGTGATCAGGTTGATGTCGTCGTGGACGTGCCGACGTCCTCGGTCGCGCTCGCCGTGAGCGAAATCGCGCGCGACAAGAACAAGGTTTTCCTGGTCTCCGGCGCCGGTGCTTCCGACCTTACCGGCGCCAAGTGTTCGCCCAACACCATACATTGGACCTACGACACCTGGGCCCTGGGCAACGGCACCGGGGCGGCGCTGGTTAAAGCCGGCAGCAATACGTGGTTCTTTCTGACCGCCGACTATGCCTTCGGCCACGCGCTCGAGCGCGATACGGCTGCGGTAGTGGAGAAAAACGGCGGCAAAGTTCTTGGCAGGGTGCGGCATCCTTTCCCCGGAACGGATTTCTCTTCTTTCCTACTGCAGGCGCAGGCCTCCAAAGCCAAAATCATCGGTCTCGCCAATGCCGGCAGCGACACCATCAATTCCATCAAACAGGCATCGGAATTCGGCATCGTGAGCAGCGGGCAAAATCTGGCCGCGCTACTGGCCTTCATCACCGACGTGCATGCGCTCGGGCTGCAGACGGCGCAGGGCCTGATCATGACCGAGGCCTGGTACTGGGATCTCAACGACGCCAATCGTGAATTTGCGAAAAAATTTGCGCCGCAGAACAGAGGCGTGCACCCCACTATGGTGCATGCCGGCGTCTATTCTGCCGTCACGCATTATCTGAAGGCGGTGCACGAGCTGAAAAGCGAAGCGGACGGCAAGGCCGTGGTGGCGAAAATGAAGTCGATGCCCACTGACGACAAGCTTTTCGGCAAGGGCGAAATCCGCGCCGACGGCCGCAAGATTCACCCGATGTATCTGTTCGAGGTGAAGAAGCCGTCGGAATCGAAGGCTCCGTGGGACTACTACAAGCTGCGCGCGACGATCCCGGCGGATCAGGCCTTCCGGCCGCTCAAGGATGGCGGCTGCCCGCTGGTCGGCGGCTGACGCTGAGGGCGCCGTTCATATAGCCGTATGGTTGCCGAGGATTCTGAATGTTCGAAATCTTCGGCATCCCTTCGCAAGCGCTGTTCGGGCAGCTCCTGCTCGGGTTGATCAACGGGTCGTTTTACGCGCTGCTCAGCCTTGGCCTTGCCGTCATATTCGGCATGCTCAACATCATCAACTTCGCCCATGGCGCGCAATATATGATGGGCGCCTTCGTCGCCTACTTTCTCCTGAGCTCCGCTGGATTGAACTACTGGGTCGCGCTCATCGTGGCCCCGCTCGCCATCGGCGCCTTCGGCGTGCTGATCGAGCGCGTCTTGCTGAAATGGATCTATCGGCTCGATCATCTCTACGGGCTGCTGCTCACCTTCGGACTGGCGCTGATCATCGAAGGTGTTTTCCGCAATTACTTCGGCTCCTCGGGACTGCCCTACCGCGTTCCCGAGTTGCTGCAAGGCGGGCAAAATCTGGGCTTCATGTTCCTGCCCAACTACCGCGCCTGGGTGGTGGTGTTTTCCCTCATCGTCTGTCTCACCACCTGGTTCGTGATCGAGCGCACAAAACTGGGCTCTTATCTGCGCGCGGCGACGGAAAATCCCGCCTTGGTGCGTGCCTTCGGCATCAATGTGCCGCGCATGATCACCCTGACCTATGGTTTCGGCGTGGCGTTGGCGGCGCTGGCCGGAGTGATGGCCGCCCCGATCTATAACGTGTCCCCCCAGATGGGCGCTCACCTGATCATTGTGGTGTTCGCGGTGGTGGTGATCGGCGGCATGGGCTCCATCATGGGCGCGATCGTCACCGGCTTCGGCCTCGGGCTGATCGAGGGCCTGACCAAGGTGTTCTTCCCGGAAGCTTCTAACACCGTGATCTTCATCATCATGGCCATTGTGCTGCTGATCCGGCCGGCCGGCCTGTTCGGGCGGAGCACGTAGCATGACACAAACCGCCAGCTTGACATCCAGTCCGGCCGCACCCGCCATTTCGCGCAGCCAGACGGTGGCTTTCGTCGCGATGGTGCTGGCGCTCCTGATCGCACCATTTTTTGTTTATCCGGTATTCCTGATGAAGGCGCTTTGCTTCGCGCTCTTCGCCTGCGCCTTCAACCTGCTGATCGGTTATGTCGGCCTGCTCTCCTTCGGTCATGCGCTGTATTTCGGCTGGGCGAGCTATGTCGCCGCGCATCTGGCGAAGGTCGGCACCATTCAGATCCCTTATTGGGCCGGCAAGTGGCTTGTCATTCCCTTGCCGCCGCTGTCGACCGAGCTGGCAATCCTCGGCGGCACGCTGGCAGCGGCAGTGCTCGGACTAATCGCCGGCTCGATCGCCATTCGCCGGCAGGGAATCTATTTTGCGATGATCACGCTGGCGCTGGCGCAAATGATGTTCTTCTTTGCCGTCCAGGCCCCGTTCACGCATGGGGAGGACGGCATCCAAGCAGTGCCGCGCGGGCATTTGTTCGGCGTGATCAATCTGGCCGATCAAAGCAACATGTATCTGCTGGTGCTGGCGATCTTTCTTGGCGGATTTCTGGCGATCTACCGCATCATCAATTCGCCCTTCGGTGAGGTTCTGAAAGGCATACGGGAGAATGAGGCGCGCGCGATTTCGCTCGGCTACCGGACGGAACGCTACAAGCTGGTTGCTTTCGTGCTGTCGGCGACGTTTGCCGGTCTCGCCGGCGCGACCAAGGCGATCGTGTTCCAGCTTGCTTCGCTCACGGACGTGGATTGGCCGACGTCCGGCGAGGTCGTGCTGATGACACTGGTCGGCGGCCTCGGCACCGTGTTCGGGCCGGTCGTAGGCGCTTTCTTCATCGTCAGCCTGGAAAACCTGCTGACCCATATCGGGCAATGGGTTTTCGTGGTGCAGGGCACTATCTTTGTCGCCTGCGTCCTGCTGTTCCGCCGTGGCATCATCGGCGAGCTGGCGCAGCTGTTGCGCATCAAGCTCTGACTGCGGCGCACCGTGCGCGGGTCACGACAGCGTGTTGCCCGGAGTCGGTGAACCAAATTATCCATCGGGGGTTGTCTTCTCCAGGAGGAGGATCTCATGGATACAAGCAAGATCAAGCCGCATATGGAGATTATCGGAGCCGACGGAGTTCATGTCGGCACCGTCGACCGCGTCGAGGGCGGCCGCATCAAGATGACCAAAGACGATAGCGGGCGGGGCCACCAACCCCACCATCATCACTACATCGATATCGGTTTGGTAGCGGACATCGAAGGCAACAAGCTTCGTCTTTCCGCCAATGGCGACGTTGCCGTCTCCTTCGAAGAGCACTGAAGAGAGTCGGCAAGCTGTGGTTCAGGGCGCCGTCTTTGTCGCCCGCGTCCCGCTGTTCCGCCGCGGCATCATCGGCGAGCTGGCGCAGCTGTTGCGCCTCAAGATCTGACTGCGATGCCTGCGGACGCGATGAGGTTGCGGGCGTCAACGCTACTTGCTTCTGACAACGTCCTCATAGGCCGGCGCTTCCTTCAGAAAGCCGCGATCCAGCATCCAATCGACCTTCTCCTGGAATTCGGCTGGTTTGTAGTTTTGCACGCCGACCAGTTCGGGCAAAAGGCCGCTCGCGCGCAACTCCGGCTTGAGATCGCGCAACAGCTCCTGGCGCGAGCGGTCGTCGCTTTCGCGCAGCCACTCGATCGCGCGATTCAACGCCCGGCGCAATTTCGCGGCGGTGTCTTCGTCCACGTCCCCGCCGGCAACGATGCCCCCGCGCCAACGCAGGTCGGCAATTTTGCGCGCCCCCGCTTCAGCTGCGCGACTGACCAGCGGCTCCATCAAAGCAGCGGCTTCGGTCTGCCCACTCACGAGAGCGTCAAGACGGTCATTGGCGTGAACGAGTTTGATGTCCTCAAAAGGCACGCCCGCCGCCTCGAGCACCTCGATCGCGGCATAGAAAGTGCCGGCATGCCAGGTCACGGCGATCGGGATATTGCGCAGTTGCGCCACGCTCTGAATCTTCGAATCCGCGCGCACCATGATCGCGCCGGTGCGAATTGTAGTATCAAGCCCGATGATCTTTCCCTTGCCCAAGGTCTGCACGCGCTCGATCGCGCCCCATTCGCATACTGGGTAAACTTCCAAGGCGCCTTGCTGCAGCTGGGATTCTTTCCAGCGCTGCGAGAAATCCTCGACCCGCCCGGCTATGCCTTTCGGATTATCTTCCTGATACTCGACCGTCAGCCCTTCATCGGCAAAGAAGCCCTGCTCGACGGCCACCATCCAGGGACGGTCATGCGCATTGCTGTCACCTTGGAGACGAATTTTCTGCGCCATGCGATCCTCCGCGTCATACCTGCTAAAACGTCGCAGCAAGCATATGCAAAAAGTGCCAAAACAAAAGAGCTATTGTTAGATACTGTAACGCTCATCAATGAGCTTGTCACGGAAATGACGCCCAAGTAACTCAGTTTGTAGACTCATCGCGGCAGCGGGCACTTTGCGCCCGCTTGCCGTGACCCGAAAAGGAGAAGGGCATGCTCAAGGCAAAACGTCTGCTCATCATGCTGGCCGTGGGCGCCGGTCTTGCCGGGGGAACTACCGCATCGGCCCAAAACCCCGCGGAATTTTACAAGAACAAAGAAATCCGAATGCTGATCAGCCACCCCGCTGGAGGTGGTTACGATCTTTATGCGCGTTTCTTCGCGCGCCATCTTTCGCGCTTCTTGCCCGGTAATCCGACTGTCATTCCGCAGAACATGCCCGGCGGAGCGGGCGTCGTGATGGCGAGCTATATCTATTCCAGCGCACCACAGGACGGGACGGTGATCGGCCTTGGACCGGGTTCGACTGGAACCGCAGCGCTATTCGGCTCACCCGGCGCACGCTATGACGCGCGCAACTTCTCCTGGATCGGAAGCATGACGAGCGACGTCGCCGTATCGATCGCCTGGCATACGGCTGCCGTTAAGACGGCAAAGGATCTGTTCACCACTGAACTCATCACAGGTGGCGCGGGGGTTACTGACCAGAGCGTCATGTATCCCGTTGCGCTGAGCAGTATCCTCGGGATGAAGTTCAAGGTCATTAGTGGTTACGGCGGAACCGCCGATACCTCCCTCGCGATGGAGCGTGGAGAGACTTTTGGTATCGGAGCTATGAACTTCTCCTCCATTCAGGCGAACAAACCGGACTGGCTGCGGGAGAAAAAGGTCAACGTGCTCGTGCAGCTTTCATTGGAGCGGCATCCAAGCCTGCCGGACGTGCCGACGGTGATGGAGCTCACGCGCACGGATGACGAACGCGAGATTCTTCGGCTCATTGTGGCCCAGTCAACCATGGCGCGGGCGATCTATGGTCCGCCAAATATTCCAGCCGACCGGCTGCAACTGTTGCGCACGGCCTTCGATGCCATGATGAAAGATCGCGACTTCCTGGCCGAGGCCGAGAAGTTGAAGATCGAGCTCAACCAGCCGATGTCGGGCGAAAAAATAAGCGAATTTGTGAAACGACTCTATGCTGCCAAGCCGGAACTTGTCAGCAAGGCGCGCGAGGCGATCGGCACCAAGTAAGCACGTGCCGACTGTCTCCACGCCACTGTCTTCCCAACTCGCGGGAACGCCGGGATATTGCGATTAAATCTTGCCAGCAGACCGCGATGTTGCTGTGCAGGGTTGACATCAACCTGCTTCTTGGAAAGCTTATGTTGCCGCGGGCAGCGTAATCAATGAGAGGCAAAGCCATGGTATCATCATATTCAGCAGTTCCGCGCGCTCCGCTACTAGCGGGCACGCTGGTCGTAGCCACCTCGCTTTGCATTGGAGCTATGTCAGCTCTCGCCGCCGATTATGTGCCGCCGAAACTCGTCGCCTATGACAACCTGGTCGCGGCCACCAAGGAAGTCATGAGCCGGCCTAGCATCCCGACCACGGGTACCGGCACCAAGGGCTATGTCGACGACATCTTCCGCATCAATACCGCGGGCATGGATTGGGACATCGGCCTCGGCGTTTTCAGCCCCACCGACCCGGACAAGATTGCCAAGGGCCCGGACGGCAAGAAGATCGGCATCTTCTTGCTGCATGGCGGATCCGGCGACTACAAATCGATGCACCTGCAGGCTGCCGCGCTGTCGCAGAAATTCGGCTACAAGGTCGTCACCATGAGCTTCCCCGGCAGGCATTACCTGCAGGATGACGTGCATGACTGGCCGGGCAACACGGTCGAGCGCGACGGCTCGGTCCGCACGCCGATCTGGGTCAAGGGCGAGCTGATCACCCGCGACCAATACGAGGTTGTCACGGACACCACGAAACGTCCGCGTTACGGCACGCGCCGCCTCGCCAAGGCCAAGCCGGGTACGACTTTCTACTATCGCATGGCGGCCTGGCCGCTCGCTTTCGAGGAAGGCGGCAAGCAGGCGATGCGCCGCCATTTCCCGGAAGGGGAATTCTCGATCTATGTGCACGGCCATTCAACCGGCGGGCCCTTCGTCAACATGCTGTCGCAGCGTGTGCCGAACGTGGCCGGCGTTCTCGCCATCGAGAATTCGCCGTTCGGCTACATCAACCGGGCGAAGCACGCCTGGAGTGGCGAAATGGGCAAGATCAAGGGCTTCGAGCTGGTCGAGACGGCGAAGCAGCTGCCCTCGCGGTCCGATCCCTTCGAGGAGCTTTATATCCGAAGCTGGCGCGACCTCGCCCGCTATGTCGGGCCGGAAGTGCTCGGCAAGGAAGGCCCGCAGGCCTTGATGCGCCTGCCGATGATCATGGAAGACGTCCTCGACAACTGGGACAAGTCGCAGAAGCGGGCGCAGTTCAAGGCGGAATACGTCGTCACGCACTCGATCGACGGCTCGCTGGAGAAGGCCGCCCGCGTCACCGCCGAGCGCATGAAGCTGAACGAGGCCGACACCAAGGCGCTGGTGGCGCGCTACATCGGCTATACGCGCGAGCTGGAAGGCCCGAATGTGAAGCCGGTGCCGCCCAACCTGTTCATGATCTCGGCGCATAGCCGCGACCACAGCAAGGAAGTCTACGAGCAGGTGATCATCCCGCTGTATCAGAAGATGCAGCCGTCCCCGAAAACCGCGCTGGTGCAGTTCGACGCCGGCAAGCACGGCTATATGTCGGGCGAGGACGACGACGGCCTGGATCTCGGCATCGGCCCCGCGGTGTTCAAGGTCTGGGACGACGCCATCCGCGGCGGCTGGTTCGTCACCGGGGACAAGGCCGGCACGGAAGGAAAGGCCTCAAACTAATCCGGTAACAATTTTATTACGGGCCGTCCGTCAGGGCGGGGCGGCCCGTACATTCAAAAGCGCGCGATGTGAGCCCGCCTATTAGACCCTTGCAAGTTCACGCGGGCGACAACCGCGCCGATGCAGCCGCAGCAGCCCCGAGCAGAAGTCCGGCGGCTGCGACATTCGGATTGATCGCCAAACCGGCGGCCCGCCC
>JAXDOO010000186.1:0-3654 GCA_034668865.1 Alphaproteobacteria bacterium | reverse complement strand
CAAGGAAGGGGCCGTTCATCGTGGAAGAATACGAAGGCACCACTGTGGTGCCTCCGAACGCCGCGGCGCGCCTCGATGAGTTCGGCAACATCGTCCTTGAGCTTGATGGAGACCGGTGATGGCACAGCGCAGCAATATCGATCCCATCCGACTCGAAGTGCTTCGCAATGCGTTCGACACCATCGCAGACGAGATGGCGTTAATCCTGATGCGCACGGCGCATTCGCCAATCGTGCGCGACTCGATGGACTATTCGACCGCACTTTGCGACGCCCAGGGGCGCACCTTGGCGCAGGGCGTGACCACGCCGATGCATCTCGGCAGTTTCTACGACGCCATGGAACACCTGATCGAGCGCTATCGCGACAACACGCATCCAGGTGACATCTTCATCGCCAATGATCCGTACGCCGCCGCCGGTCAGCATCTTCCGGACATCTACATTGTCGAGCCAATCTTTCACGGCGGCTCGATCGTCGCCTGGGCAACTACCCTTGCGCATCACGCCGATGTCGGCGGCATCGTGCCCGGCAGCAACGCGCTTTCAGCCTACGAGATCTATCAAGAGGGGCTACGGCTGCCGTTCGTGAAGCTGGTCGATCGCGGCGTGAACAACGATATATTGTGGGAAGTGATCGGTCTGAATGTGCGCGTGCCTGACGAAGTGCTGGGCGACCTGCGGGCGCAGATGTCGGCCTGCGTTGCGGCGAAGCGCGGCTTTCTGGAGATCATCGAGCGCTATGGCATGGATGAGGTCATGCTCTACATCGAGGAGCTACACGACTATACCGAGCGCCTGACGCGCGCCGAAATCTCCGACATTCCGAATGGCGTCTATCGGTTCACCGATCACATCGACGGGCTGGGACAGAATCCTGAACCGGTGGTGATTCAAGTCGAGGTCACCGTGAAGGATGATGCCATCACAGCCGATTTCAGCGGATCATCGAAACAAGTGCCCGGTGGCATCAACACACCAATCCCCTTCACCAAGGCCTGCGTCTATGCGGCGCTCCGTTCGATCATGCGCGCCGACGTGCCGAATTGCCACGGCTTCACGCGCGCCGTGACTGTTACCGCGCCGAAAGGTACGGTGGTGAACTCCGTGCATCCGGCGCCATGTGGCGCACGCGGCATTACTGGTTATCGCACCATCGATTGTATGTTTGGCGCGCTTGCGCAGGCCGTGCCTGACCGGGTGACGGCGGATGGCTCCGGTGGCTCCACGTTGCCGAGCTTCGGGGGCTATGAGGATGGCAAGCCATTTGTCTTCGCTGAAACGTTCATGGGGACGTGGGGAGCTGCGGGGGACCATGATGGCCAAGAGGGCGTACCGCATATGGGCGCCAACCAGTCCAACGTGCCGGTCGAGATGATCGAAGCGAATTATCCACTGCGCATTCTCCGCTACGGCATTGTGCCGGACACGGGCGGAGCCGGTAAATACCGCGGCGGCAACGCGCTCACGCGGGATTACGAATTCCTCGGCCAGGCGGGCGTGTTCTCACTTCGCACGGACAAACGCGCCTTCCCGCCTCATGGCCTCTTCGGAGGCAATCCCGGCGACGCACCTGTGAATGTACTAGTTTCCTCGACCGGAACGCGAGAACTGCCTGTTCTTGTCACGGAACCGATCCATCTTCGGAAAGGCGACATATTCCACCACATCACGCCTTCCGGCGGAGGCTATGGCCCAGCAAACGAACGTGACCCAGCTCTCGTTCTGGCCGATGTTCACAATGAGAAAATGTCGGTGAAACGTGCGCGCGAAGCGTATGGAGTTGTCATCGCAGGCGAACCGCCTCAGGTGGACGTTCAAGCCACCAATGCCGCACGCGCATCATTTCGGCCCGAATAGTCTGGCGTTGATCTGCCGCAACAGCTCTTCCTGGCAAGCGGATTGGATCATCACGCGCACCGAGCCGCTCTCGGCGAAATCGATGATCCGATTGACCACTGGCCGCCCGACGCCACGAGCACCGGGTGTCAGCTCTTTTCCGATACGCTTTAATGATAAGCGTGCTTAAGCTGCTGGGCGGCAGGCGCTGCCGGCGAAAAGGCGTTCCCGCGGAATCGCCCGGGCATGGCTCGCCATCACAGCGCCGGGCAACTCGGCCGCCAAGTTGCCGGCATCGAACAGGCGATTAAGGTCAATGCCGGTGTTCACGCCCATTCGGGTAAACAGGTAGACGAGATCCTCGGTCGCGACATTGCCAGTTGCTCCGGGCGCGAACGGGCACCCGCCCAGCCCAGCGACCGCCGCATCGAATGAATCGATGCCCGCTTCGAACGCAGCGAGCACATTGGCGACACCGAAGCCGGCCGTATCGTGTCCGTGAAAGCAGTAGGTCGCGCGCGACCCAAATTCCTTGATCACACGACCGCAGAGACTCTTGACGTGGCTCGGAAGGGCCATGCCGGTGGTGTCGCTGATGGCGAGCTCGAAACCCTCGCGGATGCCCACAATCCGACGGATCGTCTCGAGGACATCGTCCTCTTGCATCACGCCCTGAAATGGGCAGTGGAACGAGGTCGCAAGGCCCACGCGGATTCTGAGTCGTTGGTCTGGATCGATCTGGTTCAGCATTGTTCGGAGGTCTGCGATGGAATCTGCGGTCGGACGACGCACATTGCTCAGGTTGTGTTCGTTAGACATCGAGATCACGAAGATGAGATCCGTGAAGCCCGCGGCGATCGCCCGCTGAGCGCCCTTGGTGTTGGGCACAAGCACCATCCCGCGGACCCCAGGCAGAGGCCCGAGCGTCTTCACGACCTGCTCCATGTCGCTCATCTGCGGAACCGCTTTGGGACTGACAAAGGAGCCGAGTTCCAGCCGCTTGAAACCGGCGGCGACGAGCTTGCGGATGAGTTCAACCTTGGTGGTGGTTGGAATGAACCGTGAAATATTCTGGAGTCCGTCCCGCGGCCCCACTTCTACAATTTCCACCCTGTCCATTTTTGACTCCTTCCACTTCTTGGCGCAAGCGAAGCGCTTCGCACCAGCACATTATCGTTTTTCGCTGACCTTCACCATTCTCGAATTGAACTAGCCGGATCGCCAATCGTGCAACGTGGACTGCAGACGACTTGGTCGAGCAAGGCACCTAGGCAACGCCAGCACGAATGACATGCACGCAGCGCGACGCCTCATCGAGCGAGAGCGGGCATTCCAAACAAACGCTTCCAGTGCGTTCGGACGCGGGTTAGCATCAGCTCGCTAAAAATCAAGAACACTGCAACGGCCTGCTTTTATTCGACCGCTCCACTGCGGTTGGGACGATGCGAGGCAGGCCCTGCCGAAGGGGGAGGCGTGTGGCGGAATGTCTTCAGTCAAGCTAGAGGATGTTGGCTTCGTCGGCAGCGGTCTATCCCGACCTGAGTTGGTCATTACGACCCGCAGCGGCGATCTATTCGTGTCCGACAAGCGCGGCGGGATCAGCACGTTTCGACGGGATGGTCCCATCCGTCTGATCGAAGCCCGCAACGCCCCCGATGGGTTTCTGCCCAACGGCTTCGCATTGCTGCCCGACCGAAGCTTTCTCATTGCCAACCTTGGGCCGAGCGGTGGCGTGTACCATCTGGCAGCCGACGGCACTCTGACGCCGCGCCTGCTGGAGATTGACGGCAAGCAAATCCCCCCCACCAACTTTGTCG
>JAXDOO010000185.1:0-4344 GCA_034668865.1 Alphaproteobacteria bacterium | reverse complement strand
TGCTGACGCTTTTTACCCGCATCCTCATTCTCGCATTGGCAGCCACCAGCCTGAATCTGATCATGGGTTTTGGCGGCATGGTGAGCTTCGGCCATGCCGCCTATCTCGGCGTCGGCGGCTACGTGGTCGGTATTCTGGCTTATGAGGGGATTTCTTCCGGATTCGTGCAATGGCCGCTGGCGATCCTGATCTCGGCGCTGTTCGCGCTCGCCATCGGTGCGTTGTCACTGCGCACGCGCGGGGTCAATTTCATCATGATCACGCTCGCCTTCGCGCAAATGGTCTACTACGTCGCCGTCGGTCTCAGCCGTTACGGCGCCGACGACGGCCTGACCATCTCCCGCCGCAGCCAGTTCGCCGGGCTGCTTGAGCTCTCCAACCGCACGGTATTTTACTACGTCTGCCTGGCACTGCTGCTCGGCGCCATCTATCTGATCTGGCGGCTGATCAATTCCCGTTTCGGTATGGTGATCCGCGGCGCGCGCTCGAATGAGCGCCGCATGCGCGCGATCGGCTTCCCGACCTTTCGATATAGGCTTGTCTGTTTCGTGATCGCCGGGGCGCTATGCGGGCTGGCCGGAGCGCTGCTTGCCAATTTCACCAATTTCATCAGTCCGGCGATGATGCATTGGACGCGCTCGGGCGACCTCATCGTCATGGTCGTGCTCGGCGGCATGGGTTCGGTCTTCGGCCCGACCATCGGTGCCGTTGCGCTGCTGGTGCTGGAGGAGACGCTGCCGCTTCTGATCGGGCGGCTCGGCTTTCCGCTGTTCGGCGAGGCAGCGATGCGCGCGGCAGAATATTGGCAGATTGTGTTGGGGCCGATGCTGCTGGGGATCGTGCTGTTCGCCCGCGGTGGCATTTACGGTGCGCTGACGAGGGCCGACCGTGGCTGAAACGCCGCTGCTGCAGATCGAAGGCTTGAACAAACGCTTCGGCGGCGTGATCGCCTCCCATAACGTGACGCTCGAGATTCCCGAGGGTGAGCTGCACGCGGTGATCGGGCCGAACGGTGCGGGCAAGACCACCCTGATCGGCCAGCTGGCGGGCGAGCTCGCGCCCGATGCCGGACGGATCATCTTCGCTGGCGCTGACGTCACCGCGCTGCCGGTCTGGCGGCGCAGCCTGCTGGGGCTGGCGCGGTCGTTCCAGATCACTTCACTCTTTCCGGATTTCACCGCGCTCGACAATGTCGCACTTGCCGCGCAAGCCCATGCCGGTCATTCCTTTCGCTTCTGGAAGGCCGCGCGGCGGGAGCGCGCGCTACGGGAAGCGGCGCAGGCGGCGCTCGACCGCGTTGGTATGCTCGATCGCGCCGCCACGCGGGTTTCCCGCCTCAGCCACGGCGAGCACCGGCAGATCGAGATTGCGATGGCGCTCGCCACCGCACCGCGCCTCCTTCTGCTCGACGAGCCGATGGCGGGGCTCGGCCCAAACGAATCGGCTCGCATGCTGGCGCTGCTTCGCGAGCTCAAGCGCCAATACACCATTGTGTTGATCGAGCACGATATGGAAGCGGTATTCGCGCTTGCCGACCGGCTCAGTGTGCTGGTCTATGGCCGTGTGATCGCCACCGGCGCGCCAGAGGCGATCCGAGCGAATGCGCAGGTGCGCCAGGCTTATCTGGGCGAGAACGATGCCGCGGGGCTCGGCCATGTCTGACGCGCTGCTGGAACTCAGCGAAGTGGAAACGCGCTATGGCCTGAGCCAGGTTCTGTTTGGCGTTTCGCTCGCCGTCGGACGTGGCGAAGTCATCACGCTGATGGGCCGCAACGGCATGGGAAAGACGACGACCGTCCGCTCCATTATGGGACTGACACGCGCGAAGGCGGGCTCCGTACGCTTTGACGGTCGGGAAATTCGCGGACTGGCTTCATTCCGAATCGCGCAACTCGGCATCGGTCTGGTGCCGGAAGGTCGGCAGATTTTCCCCAATCTTACGGTGAAAGAAAATCTGGTGGCTGCCGCGGCGGAACGATCGCACGGCGCAAAGCCATGGTCGCTGCCCCGCGTTTACGAACTCTTTCCGCAGCTGGAAGCCCTGCAGGGCCGGATGGGCATTCAGCTCTCGGGCGGCGAGCAGCAGATGCTGGCGGTAGGACGCGCCCTGATGACCAATCCGCGCCTGCTCATTCTCGACGAAGCCACCGAAGGCCTTGCGCCGCTCATTCGGATGGAAATTTGGCGCTGCCTCGCCCGGCTCAAGGCAGAAGGACTCTCGATCCTGATCATCGACAAAAATGTGGAAGCCCTCATCCGCCTGGCCAACCGGCACTATCTGATCGAGCGGGGACGCATCGTCTGGAGCGGTGGATCGCAAGCGCTGGCCGCCGCGCCGGATATCCAGCACCGCTATCTCGGAATCTGATTATCCAGCAGATGCGCCTTGCGGCCGCCGCTCGCCTTCCCCTGTCGCATTATTGATTAGTTGGCGGCCCGGACCGCGCCGCCGCTCAAAACTTTTACGATCTCGTCGGCAGCGGAATGCAGGAAGGCCTCGGTCTCGGCCTGCCGCTCCTTCCGCGCCAGGATCCGGCTCGCAGGCGCCAGCGCCGCCAGGAAATCCTGCATGTGCCAATGTCCCAGTGCGTGCAAGTCTGGCAATAGGGAGCTGTCGGGCCGCGGATAGAGGCTGACGTAGAAATACGGCTCGTCAAAATAGTGGTCGCCCGGCGAGAAGCCGGCACCCATGGTCGGAGTTGTTCCCACGCCGCCATTGCTGATGGGCGTCAGGCAATCAAGATCGAAATGATGCGGCCAGCACCGGATTTCGGGCGAAGGCAGACCGCGCGCGACCAGCCGTTGCATGACGCTGCCGAGTGCGCAGAAGCCGTTGGCATACCAGGCGGCAAGCTCGCAGAGCGGCTCGGCAAGTGTTGCTGTGTCATAGCGGCCGCCTCGTGAAAGCGGATGAGCCGGAAGCGTGTAGGGCAGGGGATTATCGAGCGCGCCGGCCGCAAGATTGAGCGTGGCCATTTGCCCGCCGAGCCATTCACGCGCCTCCGCCTCTGTTCGCCCGTGCAGCGGGAAGGATCGGACGATCTGCCCGTTTTCGAGCAACGCCAGCGTGAGATCCGGCATCTGCAACCCGATCCGTATCCCGGCTTGCAGCGGATGCGTGGTGAATCCGTCGAAGCCGTTGTCCCAGCCGAGATTGGTGTGGCCATCATCCGGCTGCGGCGGGATGTAAGCGCGTGCGGTGCGGGCCAGCCACTGTGCCGCGTAATGGGCCGGCATGCGCGCTTCGCGCAGCCGCGCGAAATCGACGCGCCCCAAGGGTCTCCAATGCGATCTCATGGTCCCCGCCTCTGATCGGCGGCCGTCGCGGCCGCCTTCTTCATTCGGCGCCGGCGGCGGGAGGGTTACAGTGCCACGTGGTGACTAGAACCGAAAGATCGCGCTGGTCGTGATCTGGTGATCGACGTAGGTGTCGAACGGGACGTTCGAACGATTGTCCTCATATTTGTAATCAACACGCAGGTCGGCGTCCCACAGCAGCTTGGGAAAGATCACCGCCACGCCGGGGAGGTAGGTGGCGTCCCGCCGCAAGACCGAAGCGCCGCTTCTTAAGATCGTAGCCTCCGAATACTTCCGGTAGCTGGCCGCCATCGATGCGCCCACCAGGATCCAGGGCGCCAGCGGGCGGAAATATTCGGCGCGCAGGCCAGTTTCCCAATAGCGTCCGGGTTGCGTTTCTTCCAGAGGGAGGTGCAATGGCGTACCCGCGATGTCGCTCCAGCGGAACCACGGCATCACCACCACAATGTCGTTTTTTTCCAGCACACCGATAAAACCAAATCTTTCCGAGACGTCGGCATAGATTCCACTGGACCCGCCGTAAAATTCTCCGTAACCGCGGAATCCAACTCGTAGCCGGCCGGTCTGCACGCCATTCCAGAATCCACTCTCCAGGGTGAAAGCCGCAACAGCCTCTTCGTAAAGTTTATGCTCGCCATACAGCGCGGCGCCGCCGCCGACGGCTGTATGCAGGGAAAATTGCGGTGTCACGTCCCATATCGGGCCCGTCACCGCGCCAGCCGACGCATAGTTGATGGCGTTCCCTTGGTCGCGGTAAAATTCACCGATGGCGCTACCGACGGTACGCCAAGTCACTTCGCCGATGCTGCGCTCGTCCCTAAGCTCCGCGCGCACCAGCGCGAGCCAATCGGATTTTCCACCACGCGCGTCGCGCGCGGGATTCGACTCCCAACCACCGCCCAATTCAAGGCTGACGCGCGTGCCCTCCGGCTGAAGCTTGCGGACGATGCGCCGGAATCCCTCCTGCGCCTCATAGTTCAGTGGGCTGTTGACTGTAACGCGCTCGTAGGCGGAGAGGGCTTTCTT
>JAXDOO010000184.1:0-10219 GCA_034668865.1 Alphaproteobacteria bacterium | reverse complement strand
CCGATGGCATTGTCGGCCCACAAGCTGAATTGGTGGAACTGCTTTGGGCTCCGCTGGCAGACACGCAAGAGCTTGGGCTCCACACCATCACAGCAGTGATCTTGGAGGAGCTGGAGGCTCGCGCCGCTGCAGGCATGGGCCATGGCCTGCCCGTGCCCTGTTATCGTATGAAAAACCAGCGTTTCGTGCGTGAATTGCTGTAATTCCTTGACATATCGGGCCTGATCGGTAGGTTCCGCTCAACTCCAAACCCCTTTGTCGAGGTTCTCATGGCCAAGGCCGTTTCGCTTAAAATCAAGCTCGTGTCGAGCGCCGACACCGGGTTTTATTACGTGACCAAAAAGAATTCGCGCACCATGACCGACAAGCTGGTGAAGAAGAAATACGACCCGATCGCCAAGAAGCATGTCGAGTTCCGCGAATACAAAATCAAGTAACGAGGCTTTTCCGCTACAGCGGTTGAACGCCGGGGCCCTTGCCTCGGCGTTTTTGTTTTGTCGTTGACAGAATGTTTTTATGTTGGCTTGACCGCCTCAGTGGAAGCCTAAATACCGACGCAAGCCGAGGGAGATAACTCGATGTCTCTGAAGCTCTATTTCCACCCGCTCGCGTCCTTCTGTCACAAAGCGCTCATCGCCTTGTACGAAAACGGCATCCCGTTCGAGCCAATCGTCGTAGACCTCGCCGACGAAGCGTCAAGCGTCGCTTTCAGGAAGGTCTGGCCAATGGCCAAGATGCCGGTTCTGCGCGATGAGACACGCGATCGCACCGTCGCGGAGTCGAGCACGGTCATCGAATACCTCGATGCTTTTTATCCCGGTGCAACGCGGTTCCTGCCGCGCGATCCGGACCGGGCGTGGCAGACGCGCATGTGGGACCGCTTCTACGATCATTATGTACAGGAGCCGATGCAGAAGATCGTTACCGACCGGCTGCGCCCGGGGGACAAGAGTGACGCCCACGGCGTGGAACAGGCGAAGAAGCAACTCGTGGAAGCCTACAAGGTGGCGGAGCCCATGATGCAATCGAAAACCTGGGCAATGGGAGGCGATTTTACCCTGGCCGACTGCGCCGCGGCGCCGGCGTTGTTTTACGCCAATACCGTCATGCCTTTTGGCCGGACGGAAAAGAATTTGTTGGCCTATTTGGACCGGTTGATGGCGCGGCCTTCGTTTGCGCGGGTACTTGAGGAGGCGCAGCCTTATTTTGCGCTTTTTCCATTGGAGAATAAACCTCAGCGGCGACAGCAGCAGTGAAAGGAAAACTCATGCAGTTGAACCCCTATTTATTCTTTCAAGGAAATTGCAAGGAAGCCTTCAACTTCTATGAAAAGATCCTGCGCGGAAAAATCATCGCCATGATGACGCACGGAGAAACGCCGGCGGCGGAACACACGACGCCGGAATGGCAGGGCAAGATTATTCACGCACGCATGACATTCGGCGATCAAGTGTTGATGGCTTCCGACGCGCCGCCCGAGCACCACCGGTCAATGCAAGGCTTTTCGGTGTGTCGCTCACCGTCGATCAGCCGGCTGAAGCCGATCGTATCTTTAACGCCTTCTCCGAGGGTGGTCAGGTGACAATGCCGATCCAGGAAACTTTTTGGGCGCAACGCTTCGGTATGCTGGTTGACCGTTTTGGTACACCCTGGATGATCAATTGCGAGAAGAAGCAGTAGCACCGGGATATTTCCGCCGCAGCGAGAAGGAGTAATCATCATGCGCTATGTCGATGGATTTGTTGTGCCGGTCCCGCGAAAGAACCTGAAAGCCTATCGCCGCATGGCGCTGAAAGCTTCCAAGGTCTGGCGCGAGCACGGCGCGGTTAAGGTAACCGAATGCGTGGCCGACGACGTCAAGAAAGGAAAATGGACGTCGTTTCCGCAAAGCGTGAAGCTCAAGCGCGGTGAAGTCGTGGTGTTTTCCTGGATCGTCTATAAGTCGCGCAAGGATCGCGACCGCGTGATGGGCAAGGTGATGAAAGACCCGCGGCTTGCCGAGATGATGGATCCGGCCGCCATGCCGTTCGACGGCAAGCGCATGATCTATGGCGGGTTCAAGACGATGGTCGAGGCATAGGCATTTTGCAGCGAAGTGGAACCGGTTTGCGTTAGGAAACGCTCTCAACCGGTGGCCACTTTTTGCTGACCGCGCTCTAGCCCCAGTAGCGGCCGCTGGCTCCGATGATGATGACCAGCATGCCGACCGGCATATTCACCGCGACGATCTGCCGGATTTGATCGAGGTTCGCGCCCGCCTTCGGCCAATCCTGCGCGTCCACCGCGCGCCTGAAGGCCAGCCATGGTCCGTGAAACAGCCATGCAAACAGCCCGATCATCGCCCAGCCGAACAGCTGCATCCAATGGATGTGCATGCCAACCCCGGAAAAGCCGCCAAAGGTGGCGAACAGCATCCAATAGCCGCTGGCCAGGATCAGCAGGATGGCGCCCCATACCCAGGGAAAGAACTTCGCCAGCGTCGCCCGCATCAGCCGTAAGCGCTGCGGCGGCTCGAGCGTAGCGAGCGCCGGCCGCAGGCAGACATAGATGAGGAACATGCCGCCGACCCAGATCACGGCGGCCACGAGGTGCAGGGCAACGGCGACGGATTGGACAAACATCAGGCGGGTCTCCGGAGTGAGCATTCTGCCATGCACCTTCCCTGCCCGGCTTGGCAAGAGGCGCCGTTGGCAAGAGCGCGCCGGTCATCGTAACTTAGGTGATGACCACAACACGCGGGGGGAAATGTCCAAGCCGAAAATTCTGATCTTCGCGCCGCGCGAGGAGCCGCCGTCCATCATCAGCCAGCTGGAAGGCGCCGGTTTACAGGTCGCCCGGGGCAGCCTCGATTGGCAATTGCCGCGCGGCAATCACGAAGACGCCTTTGCCGCCGCTGCCCGCGACACCGTGGCGCTGATGGGCACCTCGATCCGCCACACGCCCGTCAGCCGCCGCATCATGGAAGGATCGCAGCGGCTGCGCATCGTGGCCAAATACACCGTCGGCGTCGATGACGTGGACGTCGAGGCGGCCACCGATCTCGGCATCATGGTCTGCCATGCGCCGACCGAATCCAATTGCTTCGCCGTCGCTGAAACCACCGTCGCAATGATGCTGACGATCCTCAAGAAACTGCGCGAACGCGACGCCTCTGTGCGTGCCGGGCAATGGCGCCAGGCGGAACATGGCGGCAGCTATGTCGGCAGCCGGCTTTCGGATGGCTATCCCGGCATCACGCTGGGCATCGTGGGCTTGGGCCGCATCGGCAGCCGCGTGGCGCAATTGCTGGCGCCCTGGCGCATCCGCATCCTGGCTTATGATCCCTACATCTCACCGACAAGCTTCCTGTTCTCTAACGCGAGGCAAGTCGATTACGAGACGCTGCTGCGGGAATCCGACGTGGTCTCGTTCCATGTGGTGTTGACAAAAGAAACCCGCTTTATGCTGAGCGAGCGTGAGCTGGCGATGATCAAGCCGGGCGCCGTGGTGATGAATACCGCGCGCGGAAAAGTCGTGGACGAGGCGGCGCTTGCCCGCGCCATCGCCTCAGGCCGGGTTTCTGCTGCCGCGATCGACGCCTTCGAGGAAGAGCCGCTGCCTTTGGATTCGCCGCTGCGTGCGCTCGGCGACAAGGTGCTGTTCTCGCCGCATTCGGCCGCCCATAGCGCCGGCGGCGAGCTGCGGCCCGGCATCACCTGGGCTACCCGCTCCGTGTTGTCGGCGTTGGCGGGAAAGGTGCCTGACAATGTCTACAACCGGGAAGTCATTCCCCGCTGGAAAGAACGTTTCGGCGGCGCCAGCGTCACCGCATGATCCGACCAATACTGAACGGCTTGAGGAGCGATGATGAGCAGTTACCCAGGTTTGACCGCCGAATGCGTGTTGTTCAAGGGCAATAACGACGACATGGTCGAGGGCTATTACGCCAAGCCTTCCGGCAAAGGGCGCTTTCCCGGCGTCGTTCTCATCCATCACGCTCCCGGTTGGGACGAATGGATCCTGGAGGCCACGCGCAAGCTAGCGCAGCACGGCTTTGCCACCATCGCGCCGCACCTTTATCACCGCGACGGCCCCGGCAGTCCCGACGACATCGCGGCCAAGGCGCGTGCGGAAGGCGGTGTCGCCGACGGGCAAGTGGTGGGAGATATTGCGGGCGCGATGGCCTATCTGCGCGCGCAACCGGAAGCCAACGGCAAGGTCGGTTTGATCGGCTTCTGCTCAGGCGGCCGCCACGCCTATCTCTGTGCCGGGTCGCTGCCAAATGTCGATGCCCTCGTCGATTGCTGGGGCGGCAACAAGTTTGCCGACAACAAGAATAACCCGGCCAAGCGGCCGGTCCCGCCGATCGAACTCACCGAGAAGATCACCGCTCCCGTTCTCGGCATTTATGGCAACGATGATAAGAATCCCTCGCCCGAAGACGTCAACAAGACCGAAGAGCGGCTAAAGAAAGCGGGCAAGAACTACGAATTCTACCGCTATGACGGTGCCGGCCACGGCTTCTTCAACGCCCCGCGCTCGGCTTACCGTCCCGAGCAGGCGCAAGATGCCTGGAAGAAGGTCTTCGCCTTCTTCGAAAAGCACCTTTCCAGATAAGCGCGTCCAAGAGGAAGACCGATTATGTGCACCTATATCACCGAGACGGCCAAAGTCGTCGGCAGCGCCAAAGGGCCGAAGGGCTGGATGCGGATCGAGACCGCCAACATCTATTTCGATCATCCGTTCCATGCCCCGCTGGATCATGCACTGAACATCGACTTCGTCGGTGAAGTCGACGGCAGCACGCAGCGGGTGGCGGTGGAGTTGAGCGCGGAATCGGCACGCGCGCTGATCCAGAAGATCGAGGCGGCGCTCACCTCCGGCGAGGACGCTCACGCAGCCTAGGCGTATGGCCGCCTGTGCCTTGCGAGGAACTCTTGCTGCGCCTGGCGGTGGCCGGGGTGACAATCGCGGTTTTGCAGCAGGCCAGCCCTCAGGCGAGACTGCCCTGAGGAGTTCTAATCCTCAAAGCCTCGCGCAATTTGTTACCAAATTATTAAGAAGCTATGCGTGCAGCGCGTGGCTGCGGCGCCACAGCTTAGATTGTGCGGTGCGATAACCGGCCTATATTCGTTCCAAATCAAGCCGCGCACGAAGATTCGACGTAATTCGACGTAAATTTTCCCCGCGGTCATAAAAATAGGCCTGAATATGCTGATTCACGTTATTCGTTTTTTGCGGTCCTGGCGGCTCTGCAGCGACATTCTCCGGGATCTGAGCCGGAAGAGCGACAGCGAGCTGCGGGAAATGGGGCTGACCAGGGCGGATATCCCGCGAGTCGCCTACGAGCGCACTCTCGCCGCCTGATCGGCACGGAACGAAGCAAGCGCCCGCCCCCAGCGGGCGTTTTCGTTTTTGCACTTGCCGCGACCGGATGATTGCGGCCCTGCCCCGCAATGACCTACCTATGCGCTATGGCAGGCGAACCAAAACCCGTGATCCATATTGTCGGCGGCGGACTGGCGGGCGCGGAGGCGGCCTGGCAGATCGCCCAGCGGGGCCTGCCGGTTGCGCTGCATGAGATGCGCCCGCTGCGCTCGACCGATGCGCACAAGACCGAACGGCTGGCAGAGCTGGTCTGCTCCAATTCTTTTCGCTCCGACGACCACGAACAGTCCGCCATCGGGCTCTTGCATGAGGAGATGCGCCGACTCGGCTCGCTGATCATGCGCGCGGCCGACGCCAATCAGGTGCCTGCCGGCGGGGCCTTGGCGGTGGACCGCGACGGATTCGCCGCGGCGGTCACCTCTGCGCTCGATGCACACCCCTTGGTCCAAGTTGTGCGCGAGGAAGTCGCCGGTTTGCCGCCCGAGGAATGGGACAGCGTCATCATCGCTACCGGGCCGCTCACCTCGCCCGCGCTGGCTGAGGCGATACGCGCTATCACAGGCGAAGACGCGCTTGCCTTCTTCGACGCCATCGCTCCCATCGTGCACCGCGAGAGCATCGATCTCTCGGTCGCCTGGTTCCAGTCGCGCTATGATAAACCGGGGCCGGGCGGATCCGGCGCCGACTACATCAATTGCCCAATGACGCGCGAGCAATACGCCGCGTTTGTCGAGGCGCTGCTTGCCGGCGACAAGACCAGCTTCCACGAATGGGAAGCTTGCACGCCTTATTTCGACGGCTGCCTGCCGATCGAGATCATGGCCGCACGCGGGGCGGAAACCCTGCGGCATGGCCCGATGAAACCTTTCGGACTAACCAATCCGCATGACCCGCAAGTGATAGCTTATGCCGTCGTGCAGCTGCGCCAGGACAACAAGCTCGGCACGCTATTCAACATGGTGGGTTTCCAGACCAAGCTGAAACACGCCGAACAGATCCGTATCTTCCGTACTATTCCCGGGCTGGAAAAAGCCGAATTCGCCCGGCTGGGCGGGCTGCACCGCAACACCTTTCTGAATTCGCCAAATCTTCTCGACGAGACGCTGCGGCTGAAGGCCATGCCGCGCTTGCGCTTCGCCGGCCAGATCACCGGCTGCGAGGGCTACGTTGAATCCGCGGCCATCGGGCTGCTGGCAGCGCGCTTCGCCGCCGCTCAGCAGCTTGGCGAAGAAGTCAGCCCACCGCCGCCCACCACAGCGCATGGCGCGCTGCTCGCGCATATCACCGGCGGACATGTGGAGACCATCGACGCAGGCCCCCGCTCCTTCCAACCGATGAATATCAACTTCGGGCTGTTCCCCCCGCTCGCGCAGTTCCCGGCCAAGGACGCCGACGGCAAGCGGTTGCGCGGGGCCGAAAAGTCCGCCGCAAAGAAGCGCGCGCTCTGTCTGCGCGCGTTGGCCGATCTCGGGCAATGGGCGGGCGGCGCCCGCCTGGCCGCCGCCGAATGAAGCGAAAAAGCGAAATTGCCGATCGATGGGTGGGCGACGTGGTGCTCAAGCGCGACGCCTTCTCCACCGTCGAGCGCGGCCGTTTCCGCACAGCGGAGCGCGATGTCGAAGCCGTGCTGCGAAGAATTGACGAGGTGCCTTGGTGGTCGCGGCCGGTTGCGCGGCATCTCTTCACCCGCGAAACCCGGGCGTTAAGCCGAGCCGGACCGTTACAGATCGCGCCTGCGCTTCTGTTCAGCGGCCGGCGGGAGCTGGTGCGCGGCTGGATTGACGGCGTCGCTCTGCATATCGCCAAACCGCAAGGTGACCACGCCTATTTCAGCTCCGCCAAAGCCGTCTTGCGGCGGCTGCACCGCGTCGGGATCTGTCATAACGACCTGGCCAAGGAACAAAACTGGCTGCGCGGCGCCGATGGGCGCTGCTATCTGACCGATTTCCAGCTCGCCGTCTGCTTTTCGCGACGCGGGCGGCTGTTTCGCATCCTGGCATACGAAGACCTGCGCCATCTATTGAAACACAAGCGGCGCTACCTGCCGGAAGCGCTCACGCCGGCCGAGTTGCGCGTGCTGGCGCGCAAAAGCTGGGCCACCCGGGTGTGGATGGCATCCGGCAAGAGGGTCTATCGCGCGATCACGCGCGGGCTGTTCAACTTCACCGACCGCGAGGGCGGCGGACCGCGACTGGTCAATGATGCGCCGGTGATCGCTGCGCGCCTACGCGAGCACCCCTCCGTGCGCGATGTCGCTATTGTTGCTTTCCCCGATCGGCGCGCCGGCACCGGTCTTTATGCCTTTGTCGAAGTAAACTCCGTCCTGCCGGAAACAGCGTTGCGCGACTTCCTCACCACCAGCCCCGGCCCGGCCGCGCCCGAGCATCTACAGTTGAGCGGCGCCTTGCCGCGCAATGCCGCCGGCGCGGTGCGCACGGAAATCCTTCAGCTGGTCGCCATGAACCAGTTGGAATCGATCGATAGCCTCATTGCCAACGAGAGCGAACGGGCGGTCGTGGCCCGTATCGTGGCGGAACGGCGCAACCTGCGTGACCGCTTTGCGTTTTAGCGCGCGGCCATGGCGCGCGGACGCCGCGCAGCGCGCCACAAAGCCCACTGCCGCCGCCATTGCGGCACGTCCACGGTGCCGAAGGGATCGTAGCCGCGCCGCTCCATGCGCTTGAGTAACGGCCGCACCAGAGCAATCGGAAGAAAAGCGGGAAGCACGGACGCCGGGGCCGTCGAGAGCAGATCATCGGCCGCCGTTAGATGCCCCCGGATATGCAGGCGCATTTCCGCCAGCGCAGCGCGCAATTGCAACGTGGCTTTGCCGGCGAAAACATCCTCCGCATTCGCGCCATAGCGCTGCAGAATATCCAGTGGGACAAAGAGCTGGCGCCGTGCCGCATGGCGCGGAAAAAGCCGCAGCTGCTCAGCCAGGGCATAAGCGATGCCGGCCTGCCGCGCGAGGCTGCTTACGGCGGCATCCGATCCATACAAGATCTTGCCGGCCAGTTCGAAGATCACCGATGAGGTCTTAAAACCATAGGCATCAGCATGGGCCAGCGTCGGCATCGGATCGTCATAGAGATCAAAAGCGTGGGCGTCGACCAACTCGGTCAAAGACTGCGCCGGCAGTCTGTAATCCGCCATCGTTTCGAGCAACGCCGCGGCGACCGGATGCGCCCTCGCCTCCTCGCTTCGTCCGCCCTCCAATACTTCGCGCCACCACTGCAGACGGATCTCGCCCGGCATCGGTTCGCGCGCCACGTCACGCACGCGCGCAATCTCGGCGTTGAAAGCATAAAGGGAAAACAGCGCGGGCCGGCGCGCCGCAGGAGCAAATAGCGTTGCCAGGAAACGGTTCTTGTCCGCCTCCCGCACCAGCTGTTCGCAATAATCCGCGTCTGCGGTCATTGGAAGGCCCCGAGCGTCAGGCCTTGTCATCTCCCCGGATGGCATCCCGGCCGGTGCCGACGCCGAGATAGATCAGGATCGGCGCGGCGATGAAGATCGAGGTATAGGTGCCGACCAGCACGACGCCAAATATCATGGTCGCCGTAAAGCTGTGGATCGCCTGGCCGCCGAACAGCAGCAGGGCCAACAAGGCGAGCGTGACGGTCACGTGGGTGATGACGGAGCGGGACAGCGTCTGATTGATCGAAAGGTTGAGCAGCTCGGGCATCGGCATTCGCTTGTAGCGGCGCAAGATTTCGCGGATGCGGTCGTATATGACCACGGTGTCGTTGAGCGAGTAGCCCAGGATGGTCAGCAGAGCCGCGATGCTGGTGAGATCGAAATCAATCTGCGCCAGCGACATAAACCCGATGGTGAGCACCAGATCGTGCACGTTGGCGATCATGGCGCCAAGCGCGAATTGCCATTCGAAGCGGAACCACAAGTAAATGAAAATCGAGCCAATCGCGAGCATCAGGCCCATAATGCCGTAAGACAGAAGCTCGCCGGAGACGCGCGGACCCACCACTTCGACGCGCCGGTATTCCACCTGGTCGCCGAGCGCGTTCCTCACCTTCTGGACGGCTGTCTGTTGGGCCTCCTCGCCTCCCTCCTGCTGCGATATGCGGATCAAGACGTCTTGCGGCGTGCCGAATTGTTGAAGCTGGAATTCGCCGAGCCCAAGCCCGCCGATGGTCGAGCGCATGCGCGCCAGATCGGCCGCGCCCGCCTGGGTGCGTACTTCCATCAGCGTGCCACCCCGAAAATCGATGCCGAAATTCAGGCCATGGGTGAAATAGAGCACGATCGCGGCGATCGACAAAAGAGCGGATGCAGGAAAGCTGATGCGCCGAAAGCGCACGAAATCGAACTTGGTGTTGTCCGGAACGATGCGAAGGAGGCGCACTGTCGTCTTTCTCAGCTGACCGATGGAATGAAGTTAGATCGGCACATGTCGGGGGCGTTGCCAGCGGACCCAATAGGCAACGATCAGCCTTGTCAGGGTGAAGGCAGTGAATACGGTGGTGATGATGCCAATACCGAGCGTCACGGCAAAGCCGCGGACCGGTCCCGTGCCAATGAAGAACAGCACGGCGGCGGCGATGAAAGTCGTGATGTTGGAATCGAGGATCGTCGCGAGCGCCCGGGTAAAGCCCGCGTCGATGGCATTGATCGGCGTTCGGCCGGCACGCACCTCTTCGCGAATACGTTCGTAAATCAGCACGTTGGAGTCGACGGCGATGCCGACAGTCAGGACCACGCCGGCAATGCCCGGCAGCGTCAGCGTGGCGTTGAGCATCGACAGCACACCGAAGATCATGGCGACATTGATGGCCACGGCAATGTTCGCGAACACACCAAAAAGACCGTAGGTCGCGACCATAAAGACAACGAC
>JAXDOO010000183.1:0-4490 GCA_034668865.1 Alphaproteobacteria bacterium | reverse complement strand
GCGTCAGAACTTGTGCACCGCAGCAATAGAGAATGAACGTTCGCTCTACCGGGAAGCGGCGCGGAAGTCAAGGCGGGTTCGGGCCCATGGCCCTATCTCCTCATGGTGAGGAGGATTGCGAAGCAACGCGTCTCGAACATCGAGGCCCCAGATTTGGGGCTCATCCTTCGAGACGGCTTCGCGCCTCCTCAGGATGAGGCCGAATTTTGTGGTCCTGCACGAGAACTACTTTTGACAGCTCGGACAGAAAAAGGTGGAGCGCCCGGTCTGCACGATGCGCTTCACGCGGCCCTTGCAACCGCGAGTGACACAGGGCTTTCCCTCGCGGTCATAGACGCGGAAATTATGCTGGAAGGCGCCAAGCTCGCCATCAGTGCGTTTGTGGTCGCGCAACGAGGAGCCGCCGGCCTCGATCGCATCCTTCAGCACCGCTTTGATCGCATCGACCAGCTTTTCGGCCCGTTCGTTCGGCGCGCCGGTTTTGCTGGCGATGGTCGAGGCCATGCGCTTGGGCGACAAGCGCGCCCGGTGCAGCGCCTCGCAGACATAGATGTTGCCAAGCCCCGCCACGACTTTCTGATCGCTGAGCGCGGCCTTCAACGAGGTCTTCTTTCCCTTGCAGGCGCGCGCCAGCATCGCCGCATCGAATGCATTGCCGAGCGGCTCCGGCCCCATCGCCTTCATCAGCGGATGCTGGTCGAGCTCTTCCCGCGGCGTCAGTTTCATGAAACCGAAGCGGCGCGGATCGTTGAAGGTCACGATGGCGCCGTTCGACATGTGAAACACCACATGATCGTGCGCGACGTGCTTGGCGCGTTCGTGGTGATAGCGCGCGGTGTCCTTCGTCTTGCCGCCCTGGAAGACATGGAACGAACCGGACATGCCGAGATGCATCATCAGCACGTCGCCGGACGACAGGTCGAGCAGCAGGTATTTGCCGCGCCGGCCGAGCCCGCGCACGGTCTTGCCTTCGAGCTGGCCGACGAAGCCCTGCGGCAGCGGCCAGCGCAGATCCTGCCGCCGCGCTTCCACCTTGGAAAGGCGTGCGCCGTCCATCACCGGCTCAAGGCCGCGCCGCACGGTTTCGACTTCGGGTAGCTCGGGCATGGATCAGGGCAGGCTTCCGTCGGCGTGCTTACGATGGTCGCGATACTCCGCATTCACGATGCGGTTACCGAAAGGATCGACCACCCCCATTTCCAACATACCCCATTCCTGGTGCTGCAGACCGGGATGGTTGTGCCGATAATTCTTATCATTGAGCTCGCGATGCAACTCTTCGACACCCCGCGTGTAAACGTAAGCCAGCGAGCCGGGCGTGCAGTCGCCATGATGCTCGCTGAGTTGAAAGGCAAGCCCGTCGCGCGAAACCTGCATGTAGACCGGGGCGTTCTCGTCAAAGCGGAATTCCCAATCCACCTTGAAGCCGAGAAAGCCCACATAGAATTCATGCGCCTTCTCCATCGAGAAGATGCGAAAGACGGGGACGGCCTTGCCGAATTCGATCGCCATGATCTCTCCCTTAACCACTGTGCGGTCGCCGGTGGCGCCCTAGCGCCAATCGCGCTATGGTCCTGGCGCATAAAGGCATGATTAAGGACATGGAAAACCAAGCCAATTTCGGTTTCCGCGACGTCCCCCTGACGCAGAAGCAGGGCCTCGTCGACGACGTCTTCCGTTCCGTAGCGCGGCGCTATGACCTGATGAACGACCTGATGTCCGCCGGGCTGCACCGCGCCTGGAAGGATGCGCTGGTCACCACGATTAATCCGCCGAGGGGAAACCGGCCTTTCGCGCTGCTCGATGTCGCGGGCGGCACCGGCGACATCGCCTTTCGCGTGGTCGATGCCGGCGGCGCGGAGACGCGCGCGACGGTGATGGACATCAATGCCGAGATGCTGAAGGCCGGGCGCGAGCGCGCCGCCGACTCTCGCCGCAGCGACAGGGTGAGCTTCGTCGAAGGCAATGCCGAGGTGCTGCCGTTTCCCGACTGCAGTTTCGATGCCGTCACCATTGCTTTTGGCATCCGCAATGTGCCGCGCATCCAACAGGCGCTGAACGAAACCCACCGGGTGCTGAAAATTGGCGGGCGCTTCGCCTGCCTGGAATTTTCCAGCGTAGACGTGCCTGGGCTCGACACGCTCTACGAGCTTTACTCCTTCAACGTGATCCCGGCGCTCGGGCGCGTGGTGACCGGCGACGCCGAGGCCTATCGCTACCTCGTCGAATCCATCCGCCGCTTCCCGAAGCCGAAGGCTTTTACCCAAATGATTGAGACCGCCGGCTTCCGCCGCGCCTCCTTCCAGATCATGACCGGCGGCATTGTGGCGCTGCATTCCGGCTGGCGGTTGTGATTTTCCTCTCCATGCCATCGCGCGCGGCGACAGCTGTCTTCACCTCTCCCGCTTGCGGGGGAGGTCGGCGCACGCAGACAAGGTTACGCTGTCTGCGCAAGCTTGACTGTGGGGCGCCGGGTGGGGCATCACTTTTTCTTTTCTTGCCCCCTCCCCAACCCTCCCCCGCAGGCGGGGGAGGGAGAAGAGAGACTCCGTGATCGCCTCCCTTTCTCATCTCGCTCGCCTCGCCCGCGCGGGTTTTGTCTTTGCGCGCGAAGGTGTGTTCGCGCTGATCGATCCGTCAATGCTGCCGGTGCCGGGGCGTGCTGGCCTGCGCATCGCGCGGCTGATCGAGCGGCCGAAGACTGCGAGCGGCGAAGGTCGCCTCGCCGCGGCGCTGACCGCGCTCGGCCCGACTTATGTGAAGCTCGGACAATTCCTCGCGACCCGGCCCGACGTCGTCGGCGCCAAGCTCGCGCGCGAATTGGAAAGTCTGCAGGACCGCATGGCGCCGTTTTCGCAGGCTGAAGCGGAGGCAGCCATCGCCGCCGCTTTCGACAAGCCGCTGCATGCCGTCTTCAGCAGTTTCGGCGCGCCGGTGGCAGCCGCCTCCATCGCGCAGGTGCATCGCGCCGAAGTGATGACGCAGAACGGCCCGCGCGCGGTGGCGGTGAAAGTGCTGCGCCCCGGGATCGAGCGGCGTTTCCGGGTCGATCTCGATGCTTTTTATTTCGCCGCGCGCAAGGGCGAAGCCATGTCGGCCGAAGGCCGGCGGCTGCGGTTGATCGAGGTGGTGGATACGCTGGCGCGTTCGGTGCGGCTGGAGATGGATTTGCGGCTGGAAGCCGCGGCGCTGTCGGAGCTGGCCGAGAACACCAAAGATGATCCGAATTTTCGCGTCCCCACCGTGGACTGGGACCGCACCGCGCGCGAAGTGCTGACGCTAGAATGGATCGACGCCACGCCGCTCAATGACCGCGCGCGGCTGCTGGCAAAAGGCTTCGACCTGCCGCTGCTGGGGCGCTCGGTGATCCAGACCTTCCTGCGCCACGCGCTGCGCGACGGCTTCTTCCATGCCGACATGCATCCGGGAAATCTCTTCGTTGATGACGCCGGGGAACTGGTGGCGGTGGATTTTGGCATCATGGGCCGGCTCGGGCCGAAGGAGCGGCGGTTCCTGGCGGAAATCCTCTACGGCTTCATCACGCGGGATTATTACCGCACGGCGGAAGTGCATTTCGAAGCGGGCTATGTGCCGCGGCATCATTCGGTAGAGGATTTCGCTCAGGCGATCCGCGCCATCGGCGAGCCGATCCACAACCGCACCGCCGAAGACATTTCCATGGCCAAGCTGCTGACCCTGCTGTTCGAGGTCACCGGCCTGTTCGACATGCGCACGCGGCCGGAGCTGCTGCTGTTGCAGAAGACCATGGTGGTGGTGGAGGGCGTCGGGCGCTCGCTCGATCCCAAGCTCGACATGTGGAAGACCGCCGAGCCGGTGGTGCGCGAATGGATCGAGCGGCATCTCGGCCCCGCGGGCCGGATCGAAGGCGCGGCGGAAGGCGCGAGCGAAATCGGCCGCTTCATCGGCAATGTGCCAGGCCTGCTCACCCGCGCGGGCTATGTGCTCGATCAGCTCGACGACGCCACCCGCGACGGCCTGCGCCTGTCGCCGGAAACCGTTGCCGCCATCGGCGAGGCGGAAGCGCGCCGCAGCCGCTGGACCGCCATCGGCATCTGGGTGATTGCAGCGCTGCTGGCCTGGGTGCTTTTGACCTAAAAAGCGCCAGATTTCGCGAAAAAGTGATTGCACTGATTTCGTTGCAATCACTATATTGGTCGGAATTGGAGTTCCCGCCATGGCCAGCCTCACCGTCCGCCAGCTCGATGAAGCCCTGAAAAAGCTGCTGCGCCTGCGCGCCGTGCGCAACGGGCGCTCGATGGAAGACGAGGTGCGCACGATCCTTCGCAGCGCGGCGGAGGAAACCGGCCTCGCCGCGCTCGACATGATCAACCCGCCCAATCCGTCGCCGCACGAGGAGCGCCCTGCAGCCACACAGAAGCCCGGCGCCAAACGGGTGCTGCTGATCATCGGCGGCGGCATCGCCGCTTATAAATCCCTCGACCTGATCCGCCGCCTGCGCGAACGCGGCT
>JAXDOO010000182.1:0-13878 GCA_034668865.1 Alphaproteobacteria bacterium | reverse complement strand
GGCTGCGTTTGAGTGCGGAAATCACGTCGAGACCATTGCCGTCGCCAAGCCGCATGTCCACGACCGCGAAGGCGGGGGCGGCACGCTCGACCTCCTGCAAACCGTCCGCCACGGATTCCGCCGTGGTCACCGCAAAGCCGCGGGCCTGCATCGCGCTGGCAAGTCGCTGCAGAAACGGCTTGTCGTCTTCGACGATCAGCAGCGTCTTTTCGGAAGAGGCAACACCGGCTACCTGAACACTCATGATGAACCCGCTTTTGCTTGAGACCTAGTTTTCTCCGGAGTTTCCGAAGGTTCTTCCTCCCCATGATACCAAAGAAATGGCTCCGGTCGCTCCAAATCTGGCGCCCGATATTCGAAATCGCTCCGCGCCCAACGCGTGCTGACCTCGGCGCCGAGGTCTAATGAGCGATGATTGCGAAAATATAATGTGGCGCCGGAGCGCTCAAGCAGGGTCTTGGCGATGAAGAAGCCGAGGCCAAGCCCGGTCTCTTCGCTGTCTTCCGTGAAGCGGTGGCGGCGGGTGGTGACATAGGGCTCGCCCAGGCGGTCCATGATCTCCGGCGGGAAGCCTGGGCCATCGTCTTGTATGGTGATGACGACTTCCTCTTCGTCCCAGCTGGCAGTGATTTCCACGCTGCTGCGGGCGAAATCGACCGCATTCTCCACCAGATTGCCAAGGCCGTAGACGATGGCCGGGTTGCGGGCACCCGTCGGCTCCAGTGCGCGCTCGGACGGCAGCACGACATTGATCGCGATGCCGAAGTCGCGGTGTGGTGCCACCACTTCCTCGAGCAGAGCCGACAGCTTCATGCCGCCGAAGGGTTCTCCGCTGGCGGGGAGCTCGGTGATTTTCGCCAGAATTTCCCGGCAGCGCTGCGCCTGCTCGCGCAACAGCCGCACATCCTCGCCATGGCGCGAATTATCCGAGATCGAACGCTCCAGTTCCTTGGCGATGACGGTGATGGTAGCCAAAGGCGTACCGAGTTCATGCGCGGCGGCGGCGGCAAGGCCGTCGAGTTGCGACAAATGCTGCTCGCGCGCCAGCACCAGCTCGGTGGCAGCAAGCGCATTGGCAAGAAGCCGCGCCTCCTCGGTGATCTGCCAGGCATAGACGCCAATGAATCCCATCGAGATCAGGATCGAAAGCCACACGCCCAGCATGTAGATCGCCGGCAATTCCAGCGGATCGTCGGGATCCCAAGGCAACGGATAATGCACGAAGAAGAGCACGCTGGCGCAAAACACCGCGAAGGTACCGAGCATCAGCGTCATACGTGGTGGCAGTGCGGTGGCGGAGATGAGCACCGGGCCAAGGAACAAGAAGGCGAAGGGATTCTGCAGCCCGCCCGTGAGGAACAACAGCACGGCAAGTTGCGCGATATCGAAGGCGAGCAGCCAAGCCGCGCGGTCGGCTTCCAGCCGCTGCGTTAGACGAAAGCCTATGCGCATCGCGACATTGAGGCAGGCCGACAGGGCGACCACCGCAAGACAAGCATAGACCGGCAGCCGAAATTCGAGGCCGTAATGCACCACGAGAATTGCGGCGGTCTGGCCGAGCACACTAAGCCAGCGCAGGCGCATCAGCGTGTCGAGCCGCACGTTGCGCTGCAAATGCCGCGGCTGGTCGAGAAGAAGACCTTCCATGGGGAGGATCCGGGTTCGTTTGCACCCGCTGCTGCAGGCCGGGAGCTGCGCGATCTTAGCGCGCGATCAGCAAAAGTGGGTACCGGTTTTGCGTCCGATCGCACGCTAACTTATTAGTTTGGCGCATGATCTTGTCGGCGAACCGGTTCCCACTTCGCCGTATCATGCGCATAAGCCTTGCGAAATGCGCGCCGCAACGTCACATCTGCGACATGTCGCCTCGCGCCGCCATCAGTGCCGACCATCTGGTCAAAGTGTTCAAGGGAACCACGGCCGTGGCGGATATTTCCTTTCAGTTGCCGCCGGGATCCATCACCGCGCTCCTCGGCGGCAATGGCGCCGGCAAGACCACCACCATCGCCATGATCATGGGCCTGACGGTGCCTACTTCGGGCACCGTTTCCGTTCTGGGCGCGCAGATGCCGCAGCAGCGTTATCAGGTGTTGCATCGGATGAATTTCGAAAGTCCCTATGTCGACATGCCGATGCGGCTGACCGTGCGGCAGAACCTGAAGGTTTTCGCGGGGCTTTACGGCGTGGAGGACGCGGATGCGCGCATCGCAGCGCTGGCGGAGGAATTCAACCTGCAGGAATTCATCGACCGGCCCACCGGCAAGCTATCGTCCGGTCAGAAGACGCGCGTATCGGTCGCCAAATCTTTGCTCAATCATCCCGAGGTGCTGCTGCTCGACGAACCGACCGCATCGCTCGATCCAGATACCGCGGATTGGGTGCGCGGAAGGCTAGAACGCTATCGTGCCGAAACCGGCGCTACCGTTCTGCTTGCCTCCCACAATATGACCGAGGTCGAGCGGCTGTGTGAGCGCGTCATCATGCTGAAGCGCGGCCGGATCGAAGATGATGATTCCCCCGAGCGGCTCCTCGCGCGCTACGGCCGCGACACGCTGGAAGAAGTCTTTCTCGACGTGGCGCGCGGGCGTCGCGAGGCTCGCGAGGCGGCGCAATGAGTATCGTTCCATGGTCCCGGCCGAGTGCAGCGAGCGCCGGGGCCCATACGCCGCAGTTCATCGACAGGGCACAGCGTATGGATCCCCACCTCCGTGGGGACGACCAGGCAAAGCCCGCGTCATGACCGCGCCATCCCAAACGCAGGTGAGTTTTTCGCCGCACCGGATCGCTGCCATGGTGCTGCGCTATTGGTATCTCCTGCGCTCCTCCTGGCCGAGGGTGATCGAGCTGATCTACTGGCCAATGGTGCAGGTGCTGACCTGGGGCCTGATCCAGATTTACGTTGCGCAGCATTCCGGATTTTTTGCCCGCGCCGGCGCCACGCTGATCGGCGCCATGCTGCTGTGGGAGATCCTGTTCCGCGGGCAGCTCGGATTTTCCATCTCGTTTCTGGAAGAGATGTGGGCGCGCAATCTCGGCAACCTGATGATGAGCCCGCTGAGACCGGCCGAATTCGTCGCGGCCTTGATGGTGATGAGCCTGCTGCGGCTGGTCATCGGCATGGTGCCGGTCTTTATCGTTGCCTTGGCGTTCTTCGGCTTCAACGTCTACCAGCTTGGCTTTGCCTTCGTTTTCTTTTTCGTCAATCTCATTCTGACCAGTTGGTCGATCGGCATTCTGGTTTCCGGGATCCTGTTGCGACACGGGCTCGGCGCGGAAAGTCTGGCCTGGACACTCGCATTCCTGATCCTGCCGCTCTCCTGCGTTTACTATCCGGTGAGCGTATTGCCCGAATGGCTACAACCTTTTTCCTGGTTGCTGCCGCCGACTTACGTCTTTGAGGGGCTAAGGGCCCTGGTCATCGACCACGTCTTTCGGACGGATTTGATGCTGGGCGCGCTCGGGCTCAACGCGCTGTATTTCGCAGCCGCAACTTTCGCCTTTTTGCGCCTGCTAGAGAGCGCCCGGCGCGAGGGCACGCTGATGCAGACCGGCGAATAAGGCCGTAAATCCGGAACTTTTGGCTTAGGTAATGGTTGGTGAAAACAAATCATCATACATTGACGCAATGACCAAAAAGCGACAGGCTGCTGCGATGCAGCAAATCGAATACGCACCCCATCCCATCGGGGAATTCGCCGGCGAGGTCGCCGCCCCGCCGGAAAGCGGCCTCATGCTGTCGACGCCGCTGTATTGGTTCTACGAAATGAACCATGCGGCGCTCAGCCCGACGCGCGCCTGGGCCGAAGTCACCCGTCTTTTTTACAAGAACCCGGTCAATCCGCTCTCGCATTTTCCTTTCGGAAAATCGATGGCCGCCGCCGCCGAGGTGTTCGAGCGCGCGACGCGCCGCTACGCGCAGCCGGAATGGGTCATCGAATCCACATTGGTCGGCCGGGAACGCGTGCCGGTGCAGGTCACCACGGTGTGGGAGCGACCGTTCTGCCGGCTGTTGCATTTCAACCGGCTGTTCGAGCATGCCCCGAGAGCGCCACAGCCGCGGGTGCTGATCGTGGCACCGCTGTCCGGCCACCATGCGACTTTGTTGCGCGGCACGGTGGAAGCCTTCCTGCCACAGCACGACGTCTACATCACCGAATGGGTGGACGCGCGCATGGTGCCGGTGGCGGACGGCCGGTTCGATCTAGACGACTACATCGACTATGTCGCCGCCATATTGCGCCGGCTCGGCGGCGACACCCATGTCATCGCCGTCTGCCAGCCTTCGGTCCCGGTGCTCGCCGCCGTGGCGCTGATGGAAGCGGAAAACGATCCCGATGTGCCGCGCTCCATGATCCTGATGGGCGGCCCGATCGATGCGCGCTGCAAGCCGACCAAGGTCAACAAGCTTGCGCAGGAGCGCGGGGTCGACTGGTTCCGGCATCACGTCATCACCAAGGTGCCCTTCCCCAATCCGGGCGTGATGCGCGACGTCTATCCAGGCTTCCTGCAGCTGCACGGCTTCGTCAGCATGAATCTCGGGCGCCACATCCAGGCGCACCGGGACTTGTTCCAGCACCTGGTGGAAGGCGACGGCGACTCCGCACAGAAGCACCGCGAATTCTACGACGAGTATCTCGCGGTGATGGATCTCCCCGCCGAATATTATCTGCAGACCGTCGACACGGTCTTCGTGCGGCACGCGCTGCCGAAGGGCGAGATGACCCATCGCGGCCAGCCGGTGGACCCCTCGCGCATCCGGCGCGTCGCGCTGATGACAGTGGAAGGCGAGCACGACGACATTTCCGGCCTCGGGCAGACCGAGGCGGCGCACCGGCTGTGCAACAACATCCCTGCGGATCGCAAGACCCATCACCTCGCCCGCGGCGTCGGACATTACGGTGTGTTCAACGGCTCACGCTTCCGCGCCGAGATTGCGCCGCGAATCGCCGATTTCATCCTGTCGAACAACGGCGCTCCCGCCGCGCAGCGGGAGAAAAGGCCCCGCGTGGTCACAGCCGTATAACTCGTCCTCTGCCGAACGGCGATGCCCTGATTCGGGGGTCGCCGAGGTGTCCGGTTCCGGACCAACAGGTGAGAAAGACCCGCCAATCGGCCCTTTCTCAGCGATCGCTGTACGAGTGCCCAGGCTGCTTCTAATTATTTGATTTCACGTGACTATTTTCCATGCCTCGCGGTAGAACCCCGACTTGCCGCCTCATCAGCCGCAGTGGCAAAAAATGATCTCCGATTCACCGTTCCGGCCTACAATATGTTGTGTGTTTGCCGAGGCTCGATGCTGGGCCTTGGGGCTGCGTTTTAATGATCACGGATGGACTGTCGGCGGCTTTGGATATGGCAATATTTCATCGGACCGTTTTTTTCAGTCAGGCCATTTCCATGCCGTTGCGCGCACTTCTTTATCGTCGGCCAACCGAGCCGCAGGCGATCAGCATCGCTTTCGATCAATCCATCTATCTCGTGCGCGTGCGCCGGCATCGGCAGGCGCGCCGCTATACGCTTCGCATCCAGGCCGCCACGCGCGAAGTGATCCTCACCATGCCGCCGCGCGGAAGCCTGAAGGAAGCAAAGGAATTTGCGCAAAAACACGGCGGCTGGATCGCTGCCCGGCTCGGCCGGCTGCCGGAAGCCGCGCCCTTCGCGCATGGCGTTGTCATTCCCCTGCGCGGCACGCCGCACCGCATCGTGCACCGGCGTAACACCCGCGGAACAGTTTGGACGGAAACCGCTGCGAACGGAGAACAGCTTCTCTGCGTTGCCGGCGATGCCCCACATATCAATCGCCGAGTGACCCATTACCTGAAACAGGAAGCGCGCCGCGACCTCGAAATCGCAAGCCGGCATTATGCGCAACAGATCGGCGGCAGGATCAAGCGCATCACCGTGCGCGATCAATCAAGCCGCTGGGGTTCCTGCTCCACCACCGGCGTGCTGTCCTATTCTTGGCGGCTGATCTTCGCCCCGCCCTATGTCCTCGACTATCTGGCGGCGCATGAGGTGGCGCATCTACGCGAGATGAATCACTCGATCCGCTTCTGGCGGCTGCTGGCGCGGCTATCGCCGGCGATGAAGCGGGCGAAGGTCTGGCTCGACGTGCACGGCACCGATCTGCACCGCTACGGACTTCCCACAACGGGGCGGAAGCCGACCCTGGCTGATTGAAGCCGCAGCATCAACGGCGACCGAACAGTTTTCCCAACAGCCAGTCGTCCAGGCCACCGGCAGCCGAAGCCGGTATCGGCGGCGTTCCGCTGGCGTCCGACATTTGCGGGCGGCGCGCGATGTCGCCGGGCGGAAGCGCAACCGCGGCCAGAGCGCCGCCACTCAGGCCGGGCAGGCCCGCGACCGGCACATTTTGGTGCGCGGTCTTCATCACCCGGCTCCAGATCTCCACCGGCAGGCCGCCGCCGCTGGTCTTGTGCGTGGGCGAGCCGTCGTCATTGCCGAGCCACACGCCGGTCACGTATTGCGCGGTGTAACCGATAAACCAGGCATCGCGGAAATCCTGGCTGGTGCCGGTCTTGCCCGCCGCCGGCCAGCCCGGAACGTCTGCCTTGCGCGCCGTGCCGGAGATCAGCGTCTCGCGCATCATCTGGTTCATCATTGCCACATAGCGTCCGTCGATCACACGGCCGAGGCTCTCCGGCGTGCGCCGGTAAAGCACCGTTCCGCCGGCCGTGCGCACCCGCTCAACCACGTGCGGTGCCACCGCGAGGCCACCATTGGCGAAGGCAGCATAGGCGCTGACCAGCTCGATGACCGAGACTTCCGAGGTGCCGAGGCTGATCGAGGCATTGGGCTCAAGTTTGGATGCGATGCCAAGCCGGTGTGCGGTTTTCACCACCGCCGTCGGCCCGAATTCCAGGGTCAGCCGCACCGAAACGGTATTGAGCGACATCGCCAGCGCCTGGCTCAGGCTCACATTGCCGAGATAATCGCGGGTGTAATTCTCCGGCTTCCACCCTTTCACCGACAGCGGCCGGTCGTCGCGCATGGTGTCCGGCGTCAAGCCGCGTTCGATGGCCGTGAGATAAACGAAAGGCTTGAAGGCGGAGCCGGGCTGCCGTTTCGCCGAAACGGCGCGGTTGAACTGACTCTCGCTATAGTCGCGGCCGCCGACCAGCGCGCGCACGGTGCCGTCCGGCGTCATCGTCACCACCGCGCCCTGCGTCACCCCATATTTGCCGCCCTTCTGCGCGAGTTCCTCCGCCAGCGCTTTTTCCGCGATTACCTGCAAGGCAGGATCGATCGACGTCTCAATTACGATGTCCTCATCGACTCGGCCGACAATGTCGTCGAGCACGTCCATGATCCAGTCGGCGACATAGTTGACCGAACCCGCACTGGCCTGCGGCACCACGCGCACCGGCTGCGACATCGCCACCTTCACCACATTTTCGGCGACGAGCTTACTGTCCGCCATCGCCAGCAGTACGGTCTGCGCGCGGCGCTCCGCTCCATCCGGATTGCGCGTGGGTGCGAGGCGCGAGGGCGATTTCACCAGACCGGCGAGCATCGCCGCCTCGGCGAGGGTGACCTGGCGGGCGCTCTTGCCGAAATAGCGTTGCGCAGCGGCTTCGACGCCATACGCGCCGGCGCCGAAATAAACCCGATTGAGATAGAGCTCGAGAATTTCGACTTTGGAGAATTTACGTTCAAGCCAGAAGGCCAGCACCAGTTCCTGGATTTTGCGCGAGAGCGTGCGCTCCTGCGTCAGGAAAAGATTTTTCGCGAGCTGCTGGGTAATGGTGGAGCCGCCTTGCGACACGCCTTTATGCAGGACATTGGCCAGCGCGGCGCGCGCGATGCCGAAAGGATCCACCCCGTGATGCGCATAGAAGCGCCGGTCCTCGATCGCGATGAAAGCTTTCGGTAGATAAGGCGGCAGCTCTTTCAAGGACATCGCCGCGCCGCCGCCATCGCCGCGCGTCGTGAGCACACGCCCATCGATGCCGATGATCTGAATCGACGGCGGGCGCTTGGGGATTTCCAGCGATTGGATCGGCGGCAAATGAGCGCCGATCCAGGCGACGCCGCCGACGCTTGCGATCGCGACCCACAACACCAGCACAAGCAACCAATAAGCAAGGCGGCCAACACTGGGGAGCTTTTTGTTGCCGCTGCGTTTGCGCGGGCTGCGTTTCTTCGCGCGCGCGGGGGTGGACTCGGCGTCGAATACCGGCTCGCGCCGCGCGCCGTCCTTTCGCCGTCCCCCCGCCATGGCGTTATCTCACGGATAAGTCCGGTCGCCCCAACAACAGCCGGCTTCAATCCCACGCTAGAGCGGGGCTATTTAAGGGTCAGTTAACCGATGGTGATCCGCGCAAAAGCGGGCGGATCAGCTGGCAGCGGCGTTTTTTTGCGGGTCGGCGCCGCCGCCTTCCGCGCCGCCGGCGAACAGGGCGAGCAAGGCGCGTTTGATCGCCGCCTGCCGCGTCGGCGAAGAGATCTTGTCGCCCAGCAAATCGGTAACATAGAACACGTCCACCACGCGTTCACCGAACGTGGCCACGTGAGCCGACGTGATATTGAGGTTGAGCTTCGACAAAGTCGTGGTCAGCGCATACAGCAAGCCGGGTCGGTCGAGACCGGTCACTTCCACCACCGTGTAGCGGTGCGACCACTGATTGTTGATGGTGACATCCGGCTCCACGGCAAAGGCCTTGATCCGCCCCTTGGGCGCTGCGCGCTGGCTGATCATATCCGGCAGCTTCAGGTCTCCGCGCAGCGCGCGCTCGATAGCGGCGGCGATGCGCGCCGCGCGCCGCAACTCGTCCTCCTCCATGTCGAATTCGCGCGAGATCGAAATAGTGTCGAGCGCGAGCCCGTCGGTGGTGGTGTAGATCTGCGCATCCACGATATTGGCGCCGGTCACCGCGCAAGCGCCGGCGATGATCGACAGCAGCCAGGGATGATCGGGCGCCAGCACCGTCAGTTCCGTCACCCCGCGCTCGGGATCGAAGGCCACGCTTGTCGCGAGCGTCTGCTGCTGCTGCTCGGCCTCGCGAAGGAAATGCGCATGCGCTAACTGATGCCGCAGGTCGACCTTGAGCCAATAAGCCGGATAGTGGCGGGCGACGTAGGCTTCGCGCTGCTCTGCCGTCCAATCTTTGATCTGCTCCTGGAATTCGGCCTGCGCGATGGCGACGCGCTGCGCGCGGTTGACCTCGGAGAAGCCGCCGGTCAGCACCGGCTCGGTTTCATAATAAAGCGTGCGCAGCAATTGCGCCTTCCAGCCATTCCAGACGCCGGGTCCCACCGCCCGGATGTCGGCGGTGGTGAGGATGGTGAGAAGCTTCAGCCGTTCGAGCGACTGCACGACCGCGGCGAAATTTTCGATGGTCTTGCGGTCGGAAAGATCCCGCGACTGGGCGATGCTCGACATCACGAGGTGTTCCTCGATCAGCCAAGCCACGGTGTCGGTCTCGGCGGGCGAGAAGCCGAGCCGCGGGCAAATGCGGCGCGCAATGCGGGCGCCGGCAATCGAGTGGTCTTCCGTGCGGCCCTTGGCGATGTCGTGCAGGAACAAAGCGATGTAGAGCACGGCGCGGTTCTGCGGCTGGATCTTGCGCATGAGATCATTCGCAAGCGCGAATTCCTCATGGTCGCCGCGCTCGATCTCCGCCAGCACGCCGATGCAGCGCAGGAGATGCTCGTCCACGGTATAGTGATGGTACATATTGAACTGCATCATCGCGACGATGCGTCCAAAGGCGTGGATAAAGCGGCCCAGCACGCCGGTCTCATTCATCCAGCGCAACACGATTTCCGCCTCCTGCGAGGTCAGGATCTGCAGGAACAGCTGATTGGCCCTCTGGTCCTGGCGGAAGTTGCGATCGATTAGCTTGAGCGAACGGCGGATCGCCCGCGTCGCATCCGGATGCAGGGCCAAATTATGCGACTGCGCGAGCCGGAAAATCGCCAGCAGATTGAGCGGATCGCGGCGGAAGACATCCGGGTTGGCGACTTTGATGCGGTTGTTGTCGATGATGAAATCGTCGGTCTCCGGCAGCGTCCGGCGCCCGGCCGGCCGGAATCTCGCGATCATACGGCTGAGCACCGGCGCGGGCGCGGCCTGGCGTTCCTCCAGTTCGGCGCAGAGGATGGCGGTGAGATCGCCGACGTCCTTTGCCACCAGGAAGTAGTGCTTCATGAAGCGTTCGACATCCTTCATGCCCGGGTGTTCGGTGTAGCCGAGCCGCACAGCAATCTCGCGCTGGATATCGAAGGAGAGTCGTTCTTCCGCGCGCCCGGCGACGAAGTGGACGTGGCAGCGCACCGACCAGAAAAAATCCTCGCAGCGGCGGAAGACCGTGAACTCCTCGCGGTCGAATACCCCCTGCTCGAGCAGCTCATCCGGCTCGCGCACGCGATAGACGTATTTGGCCATCCAGAACAGCGTGTGCAGGTCGCGCAAGCCGCCCTTGCCGTCCTTGACGTTGGGCTCAACCAGATAGCGTGATTGGCCGGCGCGGCGGTGGCGCTCCTCGCGTTCGGCAAGTTTGGCAGTGACGAATTCGGCCGCGGTGCCTTGCACAATGTTCTTGTCGAAGCGCGCGACCAGCTCGTCAAACAATTTGCTGTCGCCGAGCAGGAAGCGAGCCTCCAGGATGGAGGTGCGGATGGTCATGTCCGCTTTCGCCTGTCGGATGCACTCGTCCACAGAACGCGTGGCGTGGCCGACCTTCAGGCCCATGTCCCACAAACAATAAAGAATCGTCTCGGCAACCGATTCGCCCCAGGCTGTTTGTTTATAGGGAAGCAGGAAAAGGAGATCGATATCGGACCCCGGCGCCATCAATCCGCGGCCATATCCGCCGGTAGCGACGATCGCCATGCGCTCGGCTTCGGAGGGATTGCGCGACTGATAGAGATGCTTGCCGATGAAATCGAACAGGATGCGAATGATCTCGTCCTGCATGAAGCAGAGCCGCTCGGCGCACAGCCGGCCCTGCCGCTCCTTCAATAGCAATTGCTCTGCGGCGGCGCGGCCTTCGGTCAGCGCGAGCCTCAGTCGCTTGGCGACGGCGGAGCGCAGCTCACTCTCACGCCCGGCATATTGCGCGGCGAGTTGATCGAGCGAGGCGGCAACGTCAGCCGAGTTGAAGACGCCACCATGCTTGCTGGGATCGAAAAGCATGCTCGGAGATAGCGGAGGGAGGCGGCGCTGTCACCCAATCTAAGGCCCGCCTGCTTTTCAAAAAGTATGACGGACACTTAGAGATGGTCATTCCCGCACGCGCGGCCTTTTTGGACAATTATTCTAAATCAGATCGCGGGTAATGCTCGCAAGAGCATGAAACTAGCGCTTCTTCGTGGATGCTGCTTGCCGCTGAACGACAAATGCCGCTAAGTAGCGCCGCGTCCGCCGGATGCCGCAGTCGTAAAAGCCCGCCAGATAAGTGGTGCGCGTGGGAGGATTTGTGATGAGTTTTGTATCGCGACGTTCGTTGCTCGCTTTCAGCGTCTTGGCCTGGCTCGCCCCGGTGACGACGGCTTTCGCGCAGCCCAAGGAAATCCGCATCGATTGGGCGACCTACAATCCGGTCTCGATGCTGCTGAAGGAAAAAGGCTTTCTGGAGAAGGAATTGCAGAAGGACGGCATCGCCGTCCGCTGGGTGCAGACCGTCTCCTCAAGCAACGCGCTGCAATTCCTCAACGCCGGCTCAATCGATTTCGGCTCGACCGCCGGCTCCGCCGCGCTGGTTGCCAGGATCAACGGCAACCCGATCAAGTCGGTCTATGTCTATTCGCGCCCAGAATGGACGGCGCTGGTTGTCGGCAAGGACAGCAAGATTACCAAGGTCGAGGAGCTAAAAGGCAAGAGGGTGGCGATGGTGCGCGGCACCGATCCGCACATCTTCCTGGTGCGCGCGTTGCTCGCCCATGGCCTCACCGATAAGGACATCACGCCTGTGCTGGTGCAGCAGCATGCCGACGGCGGCACCGCGCTCCTTCGCGGCGACGTCGATGCCTGGGCCGGCCTCGATCCGATGATGGCGCAGCATGAGATTCAGGAAGGCGCCAAGCTGTTCTATCGCAAGCCCGAAGCCAATACCTGGGGCATCCTCAACGTGCGCGAGGAATTCGCCAAGGATAATCCGGAGATCGTCAAGCGCGTGATCAAGGCTTATGAGGAGGCGCGCAAATATTCGCTCGCTAACTATGACGAGCTGAAGAAGATCTTCATCGGCGTCACCAAGCTGGCTCCCGAGGTTGTCGACAAGCAGCTGAAGGAGCGCACCGAGATAACCCATAACAAGGTCGGCGCGGCGCAGCGCGAGTCGATCCTGGAAGCCGGCCTCGCGCTGCAGAAATCCGCCGTGATCCAGCCCAGCGTCGACGTGAAAAAGGCGGTCGATGAGCTGATCGACGACAAGTACGTCACGAACTGACTGCGACGGCCCGCTCCCCTACGGAACGGGCCGGTTGCTTTCCGCGGACGGGTTATGTCTCTTGCCTCCATGACAGCGACGGTTGACCAGACCCCGGCGGAAACCGCTTCGTCGAGGGGCAAGCTTGCGCGTTTTGCCCGGCCGGCATTGGGCTTTCTGCTGCCGGTCGCGCTGGCATTATTCTGGGAATTCGCGGTGTGGAAAGGCTGGTCGAATGGCCGCCTGGTGCCGCCGCCCTCGGTGATTTTCCGCACCTTCGCCGACCTTGCCGTCACCGGCGAATTGCAGCAGCACACCTGGGCCACGCTTTGGCGGGTCGCTGCGGGATTTTTCTTCGGCGTCGCCGCCGGCACGCTGGTGGGCGCGATCACCGGCTATTCCGCACTCACCAACCGCCTGCTCGATCCGACCCTGCAGGCGCTGCGCGCGATTCCTTCGATCGCTTGGGTGCCGCTGTTCATCCTCTGGTTCGGTATATTCGAAGCTTCCAAGATTATCCTGATCGCGGTCGGTGTGTTCTTTCCGGTCTATCTCGGCGTCATGGGCGCGGTACTGTCCGTCGACCGCAAGATCGTCGAAGTCGGCCGCGTTTTTCGGCTTTCCGGCTTCGCCATGGTCCGCCGCATCCTGTTGCCGGCGGTGATGCCGGCCTATGTGCTGTCGCTGCGAGCGGGACTGGGGCTCGGCTGGATGTTTGTCGTGGCTGCGGAATTTCTCGGCGCCTCCACCGGCCTCGGCTTCCTCCTGATCGACGGCCAGCAGCTCGGCAAGCCGGCGCAGATCGTCGCCGCCATCGTGGCGTTTGGCATCCTCGGCAAAACCACCGATTTCCTGCTCGCGCGCACGACCGCTCCGCTGCTGCGCTGGGAAGACGTGGTCAGGCGGCGATAGGCAAAGCCCATGCTCACCCTCGATCGCATCGGAAAGACCTATCCTAACGGCGTGCGCGCGCTCGACGGCATTTCCATTCGCGTCGAGCAAGGCGAGATCGTCGCCGTGGTCGGCGGCTCCGGCTGCGGCAAGTCCACGCTGTTGCGGGTAACGTCGGGACTCGATCCTGCCACGCAGGGCACGGTGACGCTCAACGGCATGCGCATCACCGCACCGCATGAGAAGATCGGTATGATCTTTCAGGAGCCGCGGCTGCTGCCCTGGCTATCGGTAGCCAACAATGTCGGATTTGGCCTCGCGCACCTTCCCGCCGCCGAGCGCAACGCGCGCGTGGCGAAGGTGCTTGAGCGCGTCGGCCTTACCGAAAAAGCGGCGATGTGGCCGCGCGAATTGTCCGGCGGACAGGCGCAGCGCGTCGCCATCGCGCGGGCGCTGGTGCCAAAGCCCGAAGTGCTGCTGCTCGACGAGCCGTTTTCCGCGCTCGATGCCTTTACCCGCGTCGATCTGCAGGACCACCTGCTCGATCTCTGGGCCGATCTGAAGCCGACGCTGATCCTGGTCACCCATGACGTCG
>JAXDOO010000181.1:0-2655 GCA_034668865.1 Alphaproteobacteria bacterium | reverse complement strand
CGGGCGAGCGGGCCGATGTCGCAGCAGCAGCTACAGCTTCGGCCGCGCGTTCGATTTCGGCCAGCGCCGGCGGCTGTGCTTGAGGCCAAGCCCGGCCAGCATCGCCGCCATCCGGATCGGCGCGCCGATGCCTTCGACCACCGGCACGCCCAGCTCCGCGCTCAGCTGCTCGGGCTTCATGTGCACCGGGCACTGGGTGATGCCGTGCACGATGATCACGTCGGCGCCATCCTCCTCGATCAGCGAGCGGCCGGCGGCGACGAAATTCTTCATCATCACGTCCTTGTTGTTGCCGATGTCCTTGAGCTTGAAGCCGGAGGCGCGGCGGCCGGCGATCCAGGGCTCCATGCCGTACATCCTGGTCTGCGTGATCTGCCGCGGAATCACGGACTCGTGGTAGCAGATGATCCCGAATCGCTCGCCGAGTTGCGCCGCGATGTGGAACATCGATTCGCAGGGCCCCACGATCGGGATGTCGACCAGCGAGCGGCCGCCGTCGACGCCGAGGTCGAGCGTGCCGAGCGGCACCGCGGCGTCATAGCCCTCGCGCTCGGCGCGCAGGTAGGCGTCGTGGAAGTAGGGCGCCACCAATTGGATTTCGGCCGGCCCGAGGCCGCCGAACGGGGAGGGCGCCACCGAAATAATGCCAACCTCCACCTCGGAGGAGGAATAGCTCTTCGCCACGTCCTCACGTAGGCGCCGCTCCTCCGGTGGATAGTCGCCGATGATGAATGCCACGCGTATCATGCTCTTTCCTCCCGATGATTTTATGTCCGTCGCGACGGCGGTGTGCCGAGCAGCGTCTGGCCCAACGCTTCGAAATTGGCATAGTGGCCCTGGCCCTGTTGGGTCACGGTGTGCAGGTCGCGAAAGCGCCGCTCGAACGGATTGCTCGCGAAGATCGCAGTCGCTCCGGCGGCGTGATAGACGAAGTTAACCACCTCGCGTGCCTGCTGGATGGCATAGGTGGTGACGATGCGGTTGTTGATGCGCTGCTCGTGCGTCAGGCTGCCGCCGTCCGAAACCAACGCGTAAAGCCGGCGGAAGGTATCAAGCACATAGGTGCGCGCGGCCTGCAGCCGCGCCTCGGAGAGCCCGACCTGCGATTGGATCAAGCCGTTGTCGCGCAGCAAGGCGGTCGAGGTGAACGGCACCTTTTCCTTGGCGAGCACGATGAAATCGTCGAGCACCTTGCGCGCGATGCCAAGCGCCACGGCGGAGAAAGCCACGCCGAACATATTGAAGATCGAGAAGCGGTAGAGCGGCCCGCTCTCGCGCCGGTCGGCAGCGGATTCGCGCGTGAAACTGTACCCTTCGGGGACGAACAAATCTTTGACGGAATAATTGTCGCTGCCGGTGCCTTTCAGGCCCATCACCTGCCAGACATCGGTCATGGTGGCGCTCGATTTTGGAAACAGCATGGTGCGCTGTTCGAGCGGCTTGCCGTCGGGACCCAGCCGCGGGCTGCCGTCGCGCTCGCAGACGGTACTGTGTCCGCCGAGCCATTGTGAGTGCCGGCTGCCGCTGGCGAAGGTCCAGTTGCCGGTCACGCGATAGCCGCCGTCCACGATCACGGCCTTGGCGTTGCGGTCCGGTGGCCCCGATGCAACCGCTGCCTGCGGGTTGCTGAAAATCGCCTGCGCCACCTTAGGGTCGAGATAGGCGGCAGCCATCGACACGCCGGAATTCTGGCCGATGCACCAGGCGACGCTTGCATCGGCCATGGCGATTGACTCCATCACCTCGAAGAAGGTCGCCGGATCGAGCTCCTCGCCCCCGCAGGAGCGGGGGATCAGCATCCGGAACATCCGGGCCTCGTAGAGCGCGGACAGGACGTCCGCAGGGATTTCCCGCTCACTTTCAATCCGGTCGGCGGCGCTCTGGATCAGCGGTTGGAGTTGCCGCGCCCGCATGACGAGGCCGGCGCCACCCTCGGTAGCGGGGCTCGGGGCGATAGTCGCTGGATTCAACATGCATGCCTTCCAATTTCACGGCGGACCATAGCCGATGCTCCCGCCGCTTGTCTCCGGTCAGGATTTTGGCGACTGTAGGGCTGTCGAAATTGCGGAGTTGCAGATGGCTGAAATCGTCGCGGGCATTGGCGTCCCCCACTCGCCTCACTATCCGGCGCAGATCCCGCGGGACGGGCCGCAGGAGCCGGCCAGGCTTTATCGCGAGGTGGCGAGCCATCTCGACGCCGTGCGGGCGGACGCGATCGTCGTCATCGCCAACGACCATTTCAACACGTTCTTCATGAACAATTTCCCGACCTTCGCGATCGGCGTTGCCGATGCGACATTCGGCCCCAACGATCAGACCAAGATGCCGCGCTACGACATCGCGGTACAATCCTCGCTCGCCGCGCATCTGCGCAATGCCGGGATCGAAGAGGGCTTCGATTTCGCGGTGACGCAGGAATTCGGCATCGATCACGCCATGCTGGTGCCGCTGCACTACATCACCGACGGCGTGAAGACCCCCATGGTGCCGATCTGGGTCAACGCCTTCGTTGCGCCGCTGCCGACCGCGCGCCGCTGTTACGCGCTCGGTCGGATGATCCGCAGTGCCATCGAATCCTGGCCGGAAAAGAAACGCGTCGCGGTGCTCGGTTCCGGCAGCTTCTCGCTCGAGATCGGCGGGCCGAAGATCGCTCCG
>JAXDOO010000180.1:0-3338 GCA_034668865.1 Alphaproteobacteria bacterium | reverse complement strand
TCGTCTGTCTGGGACTTAATTACCTCGAGCACATCAAGGAAGGCTTCCAGAAAGACAACATCCCCAAATTTCCCACAATTTTCATGCGCTGCACGACGTCGTTGGTCGCGCATGATCAGCCCATCCTGCGCCCATCCATGACTGACAGCCTCGACTTCGAAGCCGAGCTGGTGGTGATCATCGGTAAGCGCGCCAAGCATCTGACGATGGCCAACGCACTCTCATGCATTGCCGGCTATTCCTGCTTCAACGACGGCTCGGTGCGCGAATTTCAGCGCCGCACCAGTCAGTGGGACATGGGCAAGAATTTCGACGCTACCGGCGGTTTCGGACCGTGGATGATCTCGGCGGATGAAGTCCCGCCGGGCGCCAAGGGCCTCAAGATCGAGAGCCGGCTTAATGGCAAGGTCATGCAATCCGACAACACCGATAACATGATGTTCCCGGTGGCGGAGACGCTTGTCGACATAAGCCAGGGCATGACGCTGGAACCCGGCGACGTCATCGTCACCGGCACGCCTTCGGGCGTGGGCTTCGCGCGCAAGCCTCCGGTCTGGATGAACGAAGGCGACGTTTGCGAGATCGAGATAGAAGGCGTGGGCCTTCTTCGTAATCCCATCAAGGAAGCAAAGCCGGCCGCGCAGTAGTGGAAATCGGGGGCGGAATGGCGGAAAAGCTGAACGTCCTGAGCATCTGTGGGAGCCTGCGGAAGGGCTCGTTCAATGCGATCGTGGAGCGGGCGCTGCCTGGGCTGGCGCCGGAGCAAATGATTATCACTCCGGCGCCGCCTTACGCCGAGTTTCCCATCTACAATTTCGACATCCAGCATGCGCAGGGCATTCCCGCCGAGGTCACAACGCTGGGCAAGGCGATCCTCGGCGCCGACGGTGTGGTGATCGTCAGTGCGGAATATAACTTCTCGATTCCCGGCGGCTTGAAGAATGCGATCGATTGGCTGTCGCGGATGAAAGAACCGTCACCGTTCGCCGGCAAGCCTTTTGCGATTCAGTCCGCGACCAGCGGGTCGGTCGGCGGTGCGCGTATGCAATATCACCTGCGCCAGGTGCTTAATGGGCTCAATGCGTTCATCCTCAACAGCCCGGAAATCTTCATCGGCAATGCGAAATCGAAGGTAGATGAAGCAAAGCGGGAGCTGACGGACGCGACCACCCGTGATTTCATCCGCAAGCAGCTTGCCGCCTTTGCCGGCTTTATTGAGCGGGTTCGCCCGAAGGGCTGACTGCTCTATAATGTGGCCGGACGGCGCGAGGACTTAAGGAGAACAGCATGCCGATCTCCACCGCGAAAAATGACGCAGGCGCGAGCGGCCTGTCGCGCTCTGCGGAAGAAATTCGGGCGCTGCGCGGCGCCTATTATGAGCGCATCGGCCGCAAGCATATGGCGCCGCTGTGGGAAGTGATGCGCGAGCTGGTGCCGAACGAGCCGGCGACGCCATTCGTTCCGGCGCTTTGGCGATTTGATGATTTCAAGCCGATGGTGTTTGAGGGCGGCGATCTGATCACCGCCAAGGAAGCCGAGCGCCGGGTGCTGGTGCTGGAAAATCCCGGTATGCGCGGAAAATCCGCCATCACGCAATCACTCTATGCCGGGATCCAGCTCGTGCTGCCGGGTGAAATCGCACCGCCGCACCGACACACCGCGAGCGCCATCCGCTTTATCCTGGAAGGCGAGGGCGCCTACACGCAAGTCGAGGGCGAGAAGACGCAGATGCGTCCGGGCGATTTCGTCATCACGCCGGGCTGGACCGCGCACGACCACGGCAACGACACCAAGCAGCCGATGATGTGGCTCGACGTGCTCGACCTGCCGATGGTGAATTTTTATGCCGCCGCTTTCTTCGAGGATTTGGGCGAGGAGCCGCAGAATACGCGGCGCGAGCATGGCGATTCGATCGAGCGCTTCGGATCGGGCGTTTTTCCCGACGGCAGCGACACCTCGCTCAGACGCAGCCCGATCGTCAATTATCCCTATACGCGCATGAAGCCGATATTGCAGCGCCTGCAGCGCTCGGGTGATATCGATCCGCGGCATGGCGCGCGCATCCGCTATGCCAATCCGTTCAACGGTGGTTGGGTAACGCCGACCATGGGGGCGCATCTGGCGCTGCTGCCGCAAGGATTCAAAGGCGAATCTTACAAGGCAACCGACAGCACCATCTTCGCCTGCGCAGAAGGGCAGGGGCGCACCCGCGTTGGCGATATGGTGCTGGAATGGACTCGTAACGATGTCTTCGTCGTTCCGTCATGGAGAAGCTATAGCCATGAGGTTGACGGCGAAGCGGTCTTGTTCTCCATCTCAGACCGGCCGGCGCAGGAAGCGCTCGGCATGTTTCGGGAAGAAAGCGCACATTAATGGTTGTCGACAGGAAGCGAAGAGGGAGCGATCCGCGGGCAAACGCCGAAGCGGCTTTCAAGGAGGCAACCACGAAGCCGCTTGAGGCGCCTGCGCCGAAGCCTGCGGTGCCAAATGCCAAGGAACTGGTTTCCTTGCGCATCGACCGCGACGTCCTGGATTATTTTCAGGAAGACGGGCCGGGCTGGCAGGACAGGATCAATGACGCCCTGAGAAAAGCGGCGGGCAAATAGACGCTCCGCCGCTCGCCCGAATGGTGCGCGGCGATTCACCCAATGGCCGGTTTGCCGTGCGCACAGGCGCCGCCGCTCGACGCCTCCATCGGCCCGCGCAGTTTCTCAAGCCCTTTCAGCACATCCCCTGCTCGTCGATCGGCAATATTGGCTTCGGGCTTTGCCCCGGCGACGCGCATTTGCTAACTTACGCGCATGTGGGGACGCTCTCGGAAATTAGGCGCGCCATCGGCGCCGGAGGTGGATTCGTCTCCCCGGCTCAAAGCCGCGGTGCGCCAGGCGCGCATCGAGGTCGCCGAACGCACCAGCGTTGTCGTCGATCTGCGCGATGCGGAAGTCGCGCGGCTGCAAATCCTCAACGAGGCGCTCGATTCGATCTTCGAGGAGATTCCGACGGAAATAGATCTGTTTGATCGCGGCATCAGCCAAGGCGACACGCCGCGGCTTTGGCTGGACGCAGTCGCGCATGTGGTGATGGGACGCGACAAGCGTATTTATCGTCTGGTGCAGGACACGAGCTATGGCCGCCGCGTGCTTGCAGAATCAGGCGACGTCGCATCGATCGTTGGGGCAGTCACGCAATATGTCGCCCGCCGTCTGGTGGAGCGGGAGCGCTCGCTCGCGGCGCTGTCCCCGCAGCTTGGCAAGGAAACCTGGCGCGACATCGAGAGCGAACGCCGCCACGGGCACTGGAATGCCGTCAAGGCGTTCTTCATCGGCCTGATCGCCGGC